>JBKJMP010000516.1:0-4792 GCA_046596395.1 Gemmatimonadaceae bacterium | reverse complement strand
GTCCGACTCCATCGACACCGGCGAGCAGTGGACCGCGGCTATTCCGCAGGTCTCGCTCGATCGCGCTCCAGCGAGCTGCCACGCGCGACCGTGACTACTGCGCCGCGCCGGCCTGCGGAACCCGAGTCTTCATTTCCTTGATGCGCGTCGCCTTGCCGGTCAGGTGGCGCAGGTAGTACAGCTCCGCGCGGCGCACGCGGCCACGACGCACGACGATGATCTCGGACAGCATGGGGCTGTGCAGCGGGAAAATGCGCTCGACGCCGACGCCATTCGAGATCTTGCGAACCGTGAACGAGGCGCTCACGCCGACGCCGCGGCGCGCAATGCACACGCCCTCGAACGCCTGAATGCGCTCCTTTTCCCCTTCCTTGACCCGAACATTCACGCGGACCGTATCACCCGCGCGAAAGGCCGGGATTTCGCGGAGCCACTCCTTCTGGGTTTCGATGAAAACATGCATATGCGCTCGGGGCCAAGGGCCCGGGTTGAGGCTTAACTGGTAGAGACGCGGAAAGTTAGCCTCTTCCCGGGATGAAGTCCACCCCGCCTGAAGCTCCAACTCGCGTCAGGACTCAACCGCGCCCCCACTCGTCACGAACAACCACAGTCCGGCTACAAAGCCGAGTTTGGTGTCAAGGGAAAGGGGTGCAGGGTTCGGGGTCTGAAAGCCGAGTTGTGAGTCATGGCTTCCAGGACCCGGCAATTGGACTCCATACCCTGAACCCCTCACCCTAAACCCCAGACCCGGCTTTACGGCCTGTCAGTCCGCGCCCGAATCGGCGCTATAGGGTGGACTTGTACAGCAGCCGGTTGGGGGTTCCAGACGGGTTCCCGGTGATCACGCCGGAGGTGGCGTTTGTCGTGATCCAGCTCCGGATGGTCGAGAAGGACGCGTCGCCATACGTCGACTTGTAGAGCGCGCCCACACCGGCCACGTGCGGACTGGCCATCGAGGTGCCGCTGATGGTGTTCGTCCCGCCATTCAGCCAGGTGGACGTGATGCTCGACCCGGGCGCATACAGATGAACGCACGAACCGTAGTTCGAGAACGACGACTTGGCGTCGGAGCTCGTGGAAGACGCCACCGTCGTGGCATTCGCCGCGCTCGCGGGCGAATAGTTGCAGGCGTTCGCATTGCTGTTCCCTGCCGCCACCGCGATGAACACGCCGGCATTCGCCAGACTGTTCACGGCGCTGTTCTGCGCGGATGAGAAACCGCCGCCGAGCGACATGTTCGCGACCGCCGGCTTGATGTGATTGCTGGCGACCCAGTTGATGCCGGCGATGACCCCCGAAGTGGTGCCGGACCCTGAGCAGTTCAGCACCCGCACGCCCCGAAGCAGGGAACCCTTCGCCACTCCGTACGTGGATGCGCCGACCGTCCCGGCCACGTGCGTGCCGTGCCCGTTACAATCCTGGCCGTTGCCGCCAAACGCGTCATACACGGCGGATGCCCGCCCGCCGAACTGGGTATGGCTCGTCTGGATACCCGTATCGATGATGTATGCGCGGACGCCCGTGCCTGTCCGGGTATAGGTATAACTCCCGCTGAGCGGAAGGGCACGCTGGTCGATGCGGTCCAGGCCCCAGGTCGCCCCGGTCTGCGTGGTCGTGGTCGTGACCACCTGGTCCTGCTCGATGTACGCGACGTCGGCATCCATCTGAAGTGCGGCGACGGCCTCTGGCGTGAGGGTGGCCGCAAAGCCCTTGAGCGCCTTGTCGTACGTGTACTTGACCGTCGACCCGTGGTTGAGCGCCTTCTGGTCGGCCTTGCTCAGGGGCTCGGTCACGTCGTCCTTGAACACGACGATGTAATCACCTGCGATGCCCTTGTCGCCCTTCGCATACACTGGTGCCAGCGGTACCCGGACCTGCGATGACGGTTCGCTCGGCGACGGTGGGACATCGGAGCATGCGGCGAGTGCGACGACGGCGAGCATCGGTGCGAGTCTGCGCTTCATGGGGTGCTGTCCTCTGCGGTGCCGTTCCGGCGCAAGCATCAGGGAGGAGCGCGGAGCGGCGTGCTGCCGGTGTCGTGGGGCTCGTCGTCCTCGACGAGCGCCTTCACGCAGCCCGGCTTCGCGACGCCCGGCGACTTATCGCCGGCGGCGCGAGCGGAGAGTGTACGGCAAGCCCCCCGTTGGCAGCAAGAGGGAGCCCCCGCCTCAGTGCTCTTCTGCGTGTCCGAAGAGGAGCTCCACCATCGGTCGCTCCTCAGGGGGGGCGATCACGTACACGTAGTCGCCCTCGTCGATTCGGAAGTTGCCGGACGGGGCGATGAGGCCGCCGTCGCGCTCGATCATGCTGACCGCCGCGCCAGGGGGAAACGGGATTTCGCTGATGAGCGCTCCCGTGACGGCGAGCTGTGGCGAGACGAAGTAGGCGCGCAGCTCGTCTCCGCGAGGCCGCATCGCGTCCACTTCGATGGTTGCCGTGGGGGGTGGGGGCAAGCGCGATTCCATGCTGAGCAGCTTCGTCACCAAAGGGACTGTCGCACCCGGCACGAGCGCCCCCACGACAACGATGAAGAACACGACATCGAACAGCTCGCGCGCGCCCGTGGCTCCCGCCATCACGGGAATCGTCGCCAGCACGATCGGCACGGCACCGCGGAGCCCAACCCACCCGACGTACGTGATCTCCCGCCAGCGATATCCGAAGGGCGCCAGAACGAGCGCCGTCACGAGTGGGCGCGCGATGAACGCGAGGAACAGTGCGAGCGTGAAGCCGACGGATGCCGCCTGCCACACGCGCGAGGGATACACGAGAAGGCCGAGCAGCAGGAACATCAGCACCTGGCTCAGCCAGCCCAGCGCGTCATGCACGCGACGAATTCCGACGGCGTGCGGAAGCGTGCCGCTCCCGAGGACCATCCCGGTCACGTAGACGGAGAGAAAACCACTCCCATGCAGCAGCGTCGCCACGCCGAACGACAGGAAGGCGATTGCGAGCGTGAATGCAGGATAGAGCCCCGCAGCGGGGAGCCGGAGACGGAGCATGAACCAGCGACCCATGTATGCGATGGCGACGCCGCAGACCGCACCAACTCCCATTTCCATGACCACGCGACCGGCGAGCGTCACCGGATCCACGGCGACACCGCTCACCAGCGCGGCCGTGAGCGCCGTGGTGAGCATGATTGCCATGGGATCGTTCAGTCCCGATTCCACTTCGAGCGTGAGCCCAACGCGCTCGCGCAGCCTCGTTCCCGACGCCGCGAGTACCGAGAACACCGCGGCCGCGTCGGTCGATGACACGATGGCGCCGAGGAGCAGTGCGACCGGCCAACTCGATCCAATGGCATGCGCCAGCGCGGCCACGAGCCCCGCCGTCGCGAGCACGCCAACGGTCGCCAGTACGCTGGCGGGCAACAGCACCGCGCGCGCGCGCGAGAGTGACGTGTGCAATCCTCCATCGAAGAGGATGAGCACGAGCGCGGCGATGCCAAGGCGGAAGGTAAAGTGATAGTCGTCGAACGGAATTTTGCCGATACCCTCGGCACCTGCCAGCACGCCGACGAGCAGAAAGAGCAGCGCGACCGGCAACCCCAGTCGTGCCGACGCTCGGCTCAGCGCGACACTCGATGCGAGCAGCACACCGAACGCCGTGAGGAGGATGGCGGTGGCGAGGGGTTCGTTCCCCACTAGCCTTGCTCCCGCGCACGCGTGAGTCGGTCACCTTCCCGCTCACGCCACTCGGCGATGCGGCGGTGGTCACCGCTCAAGAGGACGTCCGGCACGGTGTGTCCACGGTACTCCGGCGGACGCGTGTAACTCGGCGCCGAGAGGCCGCGCTGCCAGAAGGAATCACTGAACGCACTCTCGTGGTCGCTCATGGCGCCGGGCAACAGGCGCACCGTGGCGTCGATCACGGCGAGGGCCGCCGGCTCTCCGCCGCTGAGGACGAAATCGCCGAGCGACAGCTCTTCCGTCGCGAGGTGGTCGGCGACACGCTGATCGACGTCCTTGTAATGCCCGCACAGAATCGTGAGCGACTCGCCGGCGGCGAAGCGCACGGCGTCGGCCTGCGAGAATCGCCTGCCCCGTGCGCTCATGAGGACGATCGGTGCGGCGACCTCCAGTGCCTCGACCGCCTCGAAGAAGGGCTGCGGCTTCATCACCATGCCCGGACCGCCGCCATAGGGCGCATCATCCACCGAGCGGTGGCGGTCGTGCGTGTAGTCGCGCAGGTCCACGATGCGGTAGTCGACGAGCCCCGCCGCACGCGCGCGCGCAGGAATGCTCAGCCCGAGCGGTGCGGTGAAGAACTCAGGAAAGATCGTGACGACGTTGATCTTCACTCGAGAAGCCCGTCCGGCGGCGCGACGACGATGATGCGCGCCTGCTGGTCCACGGACTCGACGGTCACGTCGTACAGGATCATGACGGTCTCGCTCGCGCGCGGCTCCGCGCGCCTGACGTCGAGCGCGAGGCCCTGCGGCAGCTCGTAGAGTTCCTCGACCGTGCCAACGAGCTCTCCATTCGCCAGCTGCACGCGCATGCCGATCAGGTCGTGGAGGTAGACCTCGCCCTCGGCGGGCGATGGGACCTCATCAGCCGGCACGAGCAAGTAGCGCCCGCGCCACGTTTCCGCGGCGTTTCGCTCGGGCACCTCGTCGAACGCCACGAGCAGCCCCTCGTTGAAGGGACGCACGGAACGGACGTGCAATTCCTGCCGCGACGGTGCGACGTCGCCGCTGGACGTGCCCGCAAATACACGACGGCCGGACGCGAAGATCGCGTCCGGCGCATCGGTAATGACTTCCACCACGACTTCGCCGCGGATGCCG
>JBKJMP010000057.1:0-4303 GCA_046596395.1 Gemmatimonadaceae bacterium | reverse complement strand
CTGGACGGTGGGTTCAAGAGCGGCATGAGCAGCGGCAAGTCGGGCGATGGGCACCCTGTATGGAGAGCACGAGACGTAGTCGAGCCCGATTGCATGGCAGAACGCTACGCTCCTGGGCTCTCCTCCGTGCTCGCCGCAGATGCCGACCTTGAGGTCCGGCCGAACGCTTCTGCCCGCGTCCACGGCCAGCTTAATAAGACGTCCAACCCCAGCTTGGTCAAGGACTTGGAAGGGGTCGTCCTCGAAGATGCGCCGCTCCACGTAACTCGGCAGGAACCTCCCTGCGTCGTCGCGGCTCAGGCCATATGTGGTCTGCGTGAGGTCATTCGTGCCGAACGAGAAGAACTCCGCCCGCTGAGCGATTTCGGCAGCGGTGAGCGCAGCGCGCGGCAGCTCGATCATGGTGCCGATGGTATAGTCGATCTCCTCGCCCATGGCGCCGAGGACCTGGCGCGCGGTCTCCAGGAGGAGGGTCCGCTGGTGGTCGAACTCACGGTAGTCGGCGACGAGCGGAATCATGATCTCCGGACGGACGTCAACGCCCCTTCGTTTCGCCCGAAGCGCGGCCTCGAAGATCGCGCGCCCCTGCATCTCGGTGATCTCGGGATATGTGATGCCGAGCCGGCAGCCGCGATGGCCGAGCATCGGGTTCGTCTCGCGCAGACTGTCCACGATGTGCGACAAATCGGCGCGGCTGAGTCCGAGGGTACGCGCAAGCAGCTTGGACTCCTCGCCACCGTGGGGGAGGAACTCGTGCAATGGCGGGTCGAGGAGGCGGATCGTCACGGGCAGCCCGGACATCGCCTCGAAGATTCCTTCGAAGTCGGTGCGCTGCATGGGGAGGAGCTTTGCGAGCGCGCGCCGACGTCCGCTCTCGTCGCGCGCGACGATCATCTCGCGCATGGCGGTGATGCGGTCGCCCTCGAAGAACATGTGCTCGGTGCGACACAGGCCGATGCCCTCGGCGCCGAATGCCCGGGCGATGCGGGCGTCGTGCGGGGTGTCGGCGTTTGCGCGAACACGGAGGCGGCGCGCCTCGTCCGCCCAGCCCATCAGCCGGTTGAACGCGAGGTACGCCGTTGCCCCTGCAGCGGGACGCATGCCGCGCGTGACGAGGACGATCTCGCTGGGCGAGGTCGGGAGGTCGCCCGTGAAGATCTTGCCGGTCGCACCGTCGAGCGTGAGCCAGTCACCTTCGGCGATCGCCGTTCCGTTCATCGTGCACGCGCGGCGCTCGTGGTCCACGATCATCTCGTGACACCCGACGACTGCGCACTTGCCCATGCCTCGTGCGACGACGGCCGCGTGGCTCGTCATGCCGCCGCGCGCAGTGAGTACGGCGCGCGCAGCGACGAGGCCGTGAAAGTCCTCTGGAGTGGTCTCCTCGCGGACGAGGATGACGGCGTCGCCATCAGCGGCGCGGCGTACGGCTTCGTCGGCATCGAAGACCGCGCGGCCACTCGCGGCACCGGGGCTCGCCGGCAGTCCCGTAGCGATCGGCGTCGCGCGGACGCTCGGATCGATCACGGGATGGAGGAGCTGGTCGAGCTGGCTCGCCGGCACGCGCGTGACGGCGGTGCGCTGGTCGATCATTCCCTCCTCGACCATCTCCGTCGCGATGCGAACCGCGGCGGCGGCGGTACGCTTGCCGGTGCGCGTCTGGAGGAGGTAGAGCTTGCCCTTCTCGACGGTGAACTCGATGTCCTGCATGTCGCCATAGTGGCGCTCGAGCTTGTCCTGCGTGTCGATCAGGTCCCTGTACGCACCGGGCAGCCGGTCGGCCATGGTCTCGATGTCGAGCGGCGTGCGAATGCCGGCGACGGCGTCCTCACCCTGCGCGTTGACGAGGAACTCACCGTAGAACTTTCGCTCGCCGGTGCTGGGATTCCGCGTGAATGCGACGCCGGTGCCGGAGTCGTCCCCGAGGTTGCCGAACACCATGCTCACGATGTTGACGCCGGTGCCGAGATCGTCCGGGATGCCCGCGTGGCGGCGGTAGTCCACGGCCTTCTTGAGCGTCCACGACTTCCACACGGCCTCGATGGCGCCCCAGAGTTGTTCTATGGGGTCCATCGGGAAGGAGGCCCCAACGGACGCGCGCACCAGCGACTTGTACTCCTCGACGAGCGTGCGAAGGGTGTCCTCGCTCAACTCGGAATCGTTGACGACGCCCTCGGTCATGCGCTTCGCGGCGAGCAGGTGCTCGAACTTTGCGTGCGGGACGCCGAGCACGACGTCGCCGTACATCTGGATGAAGCGGCGATACGAGTCGTAGGCGAAGCGCGCGTTGCCGCTCGCGCGCGCGAGGCCGAGGACGGTGCGATCATTCAACCCGAGGTTGAGGATCGTCTCCATCATGCCGGGCATCGACATCGCTGCGCCGCTGCGCACGCTCACGAGCAGCGGGGCCGCCGGATCACCGAAGCGCTTGCCGCTGGCCTCTTCCAGGCGTGCGAGGTTCGCGGTGACTTCCGCACGCAGGTCGTCGGAGATGCGACCGTCGTGCAGGTAGGTGATGCAGACGCCGCACGCGATGGTGAACCCCGGCGGCACCGGCACGCCGAGGTTGGTCATCTCGGCGAGGTTCGCCCCCTTGCCGCCGAGGATGGTGCGCATCTCCTTCGTTCCCTCGGCGGCACCGTTGCCGAAGAAGTAGACGGAGCGTGTCATCGAAGTGCAGATCCTTGAAGTGCAGATCCTTCGCGCCGCTCAGGCTGACAAGGGGAGCGCTCAGGATGACAGATCAACATCCGCACCCGAAGCGCAGCTTGTCGGGATCCGTTGGCGGCGGCGTTGGATAGTCGCCGGAGAAGCAGGCGTGGCAGAAGCCGTCTGGTCCGGTGGGTACGGATGCGAGCATACCCTCGAGCGAGAGGTAGCCGAGCGAATCGGCACCGAGCGACGCGCGAATCTCCTCGAGCGTGTTGTTGGCCGCGATGAGCTCGTCGCGACTCGGTGTATCGATGCCGTAGTAGCAGGGACCGGTCACGGGCGCGGAGCTCACACGCATGTGCACCTCGAGGGCGCCCGCAGCGCGCACGAGGCTGACGAGGCCGCGCGTGGTGGTGCCGCGCACGATGGAATCGTCCACCATCACGACGCGCTTGCCCTGGATGACTTCGCGGACGGCGTTGTACTTGAGCCGCACCTTGGCGTCGCGCGTCTCCTGGGTGGGCTGAATGAAGGTGCGGCCCACGTAGTGATTGCGGATCAGCGCGAGCTCGTACGGCAGCCCACTCTCTTCGGCGAAACCAATAGCCGCGGAGTTGGAGGAGTCGGGTACGCTGAAGACGAGATCGGCATTTGGGGCAGGGCACTCCTGCGCGAGGCGACGGCCAAGGGCGCGCCGCGCGCGATCGACGGAGCCGCCGAAGATGCGGCTGTCGGGGCGCGCGAAGTACACGTGCTCGAACACGCAGCGCTTGAGGTCTTTCTTCTCGAACGGGAAGATCGAGCGCTCGCCCGTTGCATCGATGGCGATGATCTCGCCCGGTGCGATGTCGCGCTCGTACGTGGCACCGACGATGTCGAGCGCGCACGTCTCCGAGCCGAAGACGGGCACACCATTGAGGCGACCCATGACCAGCGGCCGCCATCCGCGCGGATCGCGTGCCGCGAGCAGCGTGTCGCCGAGCGCCATGAGGATGCTGTAGGCACCCTCGACGCCCCGGAGCGCGTCGGCGAGGCGGCCTTCCGGCGTCTCGGCCGGCGAGCGCGCGAGCCGGTGCACGACGACCTCGGAGTCCATCGACGAGTTGAAGATCGAGCCGTTCTCCTCGAGGTCCACGCGCAACTCACCGGCGTTGGTGATGTTGCCGTTGTGCGCCAGCGCAATGTGTCCGCCGCGCGAGCTCACGAGCACCGGCTGGGCGTTCTCGATGGTGGACGAGCCCGCGGTGCTGTATCGCGTGTGACCGATGGCGAGGGTTCCGTGTAGCGCATCGAGCGGAGCCAGTGGCATGTCTGCCACGAGGCCCATACTCCGGACCCCGCGCGCCGAGCCGCCCTCGACGGCCACGATGCCGGCCGACTCCTGCCCGCGGTGCTGAAGCGCGAATAGGCCGAGCTTGGTGAGGGCGACGGCAGCGGGATGACCGCGAACGCCAAAAATGCCACACATGGATCAGACCACCGAGTCGGAAGCGAGTGCAACGTCCTGCGCCGACGCGCTACGCTGCATGATATTCGGGATGGCCTCGTGATACGCGTCCGCAAGATGGGTGACGTTCGCGGTGACGTGGCGTACGCCGACGCGCAGGCTCAGCTTCGATCCTCCCACCGTGCCGATGACCGCCGCCGGCAC
>JBKJMP010000630.1:0-3276 GCA_046596395.1 Gemmatimonadaceae bacterium | reverse complement strand
CGTGGATTGGCGCGTTCATCGGCGATGATCTTCATCGCATTCTTGATCGCGCCCGACGCCCGCGCGCAGAACCTCGGCACGATTTCCTTCGCGAACTCAGGATCGGCTACTGCACAGGCGTCATTCATTCGCGGCATGCTGCTCTATCACAGCTTCGAGTATCCAAGAGCCGCCGCCGCGTTTCGTGCCGCGCAGCAGGCAGATCCGTCGTTCGCGCTTGCGTTCGCGGGTGAGGCGCTGACGAACACACATCAGCTCTGGAACCAGCAGGATGCCGGGGCGGCCCGCGCGGCGCTCGTGCGTCTCGCACCCACGCCGGCCGAGCGACGCGCCAAGGCGCGCACGCCGCGCGAGGGGATGTACATGGATGCGGTCGAGACGCTCTACGGCGCAGGCGACAAGCCGAAACGCGATACCCTGTTCGCGGCTGCCATCGAGCGTATCGTACTCGCGCACCCGGATGACGACGAAGCAAAGGTGTTGCACGCACTCGCACTCCTCGGCCTGAGCCAGAGCGATCGCGTCGAGGAATCGTACATGCGCGCGGGCGCGATCGCCGAGGAAGTGCTGCGACGCAATTCCGTTCATCCGGGTGCGGCCCACATGGTCATCCACGCCTTCGACGACCCGATCCATGCGCCGCTCGGCCTGTGGGCCGCGCGTGCTTACTCCAAGATCGCGCCCTCGGCGCCCCATGCGCAGCACATGACGACACACATCTTCCTGGCAATGGGGATGTGGGATGACGTCGTATCACAGAACGCGATCGCGTCCGGTCCCGATCGTGGCCAGTGGCAGGCGGGACACTACACATCGTGGCTTGGCTACGGTTACCTCCAGCAGGGCCGCTACGACGTGGCGCGCGCGCACCTCCTGCACCTGCGCGCCAACGCGCGCTCGCCGATGCAGGTGGGTGTGCGGCCGTCGTTGATTGCGATGCGCGCGGCATACCTGATGGCGAGCGAGCGGTGGGCCGACTCGATCGTTGCAATGTCGCTGGCGCCGATCGCGTCGCCCATGTGGCGAGCGGTAGATGCCTTTGCTACCGGCTATGCGGCGCTGAAGCGCGGCGACCATGAACTGGCCGAGGGGATCGCGGACAGCGTGGACGCGTACGTCTCGGCGGATCGCGGCGCGGCGATGGAGAATGACCCGCGCGTCATTCGCATCATAGGGCAGGAGTTGCGTGCCGCACTGGCAGCAGCAAGCGGAAAGGTGGATTCCGCGGTCGTGCTGATCCTCGACGCGGCTCGGCAGGATGACGCCCTGCCCGTGGAGTTCGGGCCTCCCCGTCTGCCGAAGCCGCCGCACGAGCTCGCTGGTGAGATCCTGCTCGAGGCAGGACGACACGCCGACGCACAGCGGGAGTTCTCGCGAGCTCTGGCGCAAATGCCCGGGCGATCGCGTACGCTGATCGGCTTGGCGCGCGCCGCGGCGCGCGCAGGCGACAAGGATGTCGCCGCGTCGGCAGCCGGCCAACTGCTGCGGAACTGGCATTCGGCCGACGTATCACTAGCCGAGCGGTCAGAGATGGAGCGCTTGGTGCCGAAACGGTGAGTACGACTAGCGCGGTCCACCGACGACTTATGGAGCTCGCCGATCCCGGTCCTGCCTGCTGACGACCTCCGTGCGGCGCGGGCGTTCTTCGTGGAACGGGCTGGGGTCCGACGTCCGCCACGAGGCGACTGAGGACGGCACGACCGGCCTGTTTGGTGTATCCCGCAGCACGATGCACCTCACGATCGATGCGGTGCCTCGGCGAGCACAGCGCGAGGCTGCTCAGGGCCCCCGCCTAGCGGAGACGACTCTGCCCCGGCGACGGTCGTCGATGTAGTAGTCCAGCGCCCGACGCAGCACCTTGAAGCGGAAGCTGTTGCGACTGAGCAGGCTAAGCGATGTGTCGATCTCGTGATTGCAGCCGCAGGGAGTGCTCGCGATCTCCCGGCGTAACTCTTCCACGTGCGGCTGCCGCAGCAACGCGGGCAGGTCATAATCGTTCTCGCGGAGGTTCCCGAGCAGCCAGCGCTCGCGGTCCGTGCCGTTCGGGTAGCCCATCCGCTCGCACGGGTACACGTCCGCGTTGGGCGCGACGACGACGCGCAACGTGGCTGCACGACAGGGAAGCGGCGTATTCTCCTCGATGATACGCAGGTGCTCTCGTCGAACCAGCTCCCGATAGGCGCGCAGAACGGGATGCCCGCGGTACTTGTTGCGAAAATAGTCGTCGAGCACGCGCTTGTAGTTCGTCGTGTCGACCACGTTCTCATAGCCGTCATGACTCCGCGCCAGGTGGAAGCTGAACTCGTCGACCCCGGTGTCGTTCAGGACGAAGTCCACGAGCTCGGGAAACGTGTCCATGTTGGACATGTTGTAGGTGGAGAGCGCGATCAGCGTCACGTTACGAAAGCGCCGCTTCGCCTCGCTTGCCGCAGCCACCGTTTCCATCCATCGCTCGAACGATCCCGGGCGCTGCGTGAAGTTGTCCATGGCCTGCGCATTCGTGGAGTGCAGCGAGAAATGGATGCGCAGGTGCCCCTTGCCCTCCGTCCCGAACCGCTCGATGGTGCGTACCACGTTGTCAGTATACCAACCGTTGTTCGGCACACACACCACGCCGGCGTTCCACTCATTGGAGATCGAGAGCACGACCTCCGCGAGATCCTTGCGCGTGAACGGCTCACCACCGCTGATGTGCACGCGCTGCATGAACGGGATGTGGCGGCCCATGCGCCGCACCTCGTCCACGGTCAGTAAGTCGGTCTTCTTGTTCAGCTCATCAATCACGAAGCAGTGCCGACACCGCATGTTGCACGCGGTGGTGATGAACATCGTGAGCTCGGTCAAGCGGTTGCCGAAGATGAGCGGAATGGCATGCGGCAGAAGGCGCATCATGCGATAGGCTCCTGTCGTTCCCGAACCTTCACCGCGGTCAGCAATTCGTACGATGTTTCGAGGAGGACCATGTGCACGCCTCGGATTCCGTCAAGGAAGCACCACTTCACGAACACGTTGTACAACAGGAATATCAGCCAACGTGCCGGAAGGCGGCGGTAGAGAGCGTTCAGCCATTGGCGTTGGCGGATCGGATCTGCCGTGAGCATGTCGGCGAGGGGAAGCGTCGTCCTCCCGGCGATCTCCAGGCCCGCCGCGAGAGAGGAGTACCGGTTTCGCCGATCCATCCAGTGGGTGATCCCCTTGCGATAGGGGTAGTGATCCAGTCGCTCGCGGAGAGGGCGGCTCGTTCCGGAGAAGGCCAGCTTCTCATGAAGGATGCCG
>JBKJMP010000064.1:0-8435 GCA_046596395.1 Gemmatimonadaceae bacterium | reverse complement strand
GGCCTGTCCCTTTCGCGCGGCCTCGCGCGCGGCTGCGCTCTCGCGCATGACGATCTTCACGCGGATGTTCGAGAGCTTGAGGTAGCCCTGGAGCGTCTCGGCGATGCGTGTGTAGGTGGGGTTCGTGGACGTCCAGAGCTCGATGTCGATGCCGTTCGGGAAGCCGGCCTCGCGGAGAAGCTGCTGCGCCTTGAGTGTGTCGAACTGGTAGCCCGCGCGCGCCTTGTCCGAGCCCGGGAGCGATGGCGGGATGACGCCGGCTGCGAGCTCGCCGCGATCGGCGATGAGGTTGCGGACGATGATCTTCCGGTCGATCGAGTGGTTGAGGGCCTGGCGGACGCGGGCGTCCTTCAGCGGCCCGCGCGTGGTGTTGATCGCCACGTAGACGAGCTCGAGCGAGGGCGTCGATGCGAGCAGCTTCTTCCGCTCGGAGTCCTCTTCCCAGTTGCGGATGTCGCTCTGCGGGATCTGGAGCACGTCCACGTTGCCGCTCTCGAACTCGGCGACGGCGGTGCTCGGTTCGGCAATGATGCGCGCCTTGAGCGTGTCGGCCTTGGGTACCTCGCCCCAGTAGCCCGTATTGGGCACGAACGTGAGGTAGTCGTCGTGTTTCCACTCGGCGAGCTTCCACGGGCCCGTGCCGATGGGGTTCTCACCGAAGTCGGCGGGAATCTTGTCGGGCGCGATCGCGGCGACGGGCATGGCGAGGAGCTTGGGGAAGATCGCGAAAGGCTCCTTGAGGGTGACGACGACGGTGGAGTCGTTCGGGACCGCGAGCCCGGTGATCGACGTCGCCCTGCCGTCAGCGAACTCCTTGGCGCCCTTGATGGGATAGAGCGGCCAGCCCCGTCCGCCCTTGACCTTCGGGTCGAGGACCCGCTGCCAGCTCAGGGCCACCTGACGGGCGACGAACGGGGTTCCGTCGGTGAACTTCACGCCGCGCCGGAGGTGGAAGGTGTAGACGCTTCCGTCGGGGGAGACGTCCCAGCTCGTGGCGAGCGCGGGCACGATTTCGGCTTCAGGGGAGAAGCGCGTGAGTCCGTCGAAGAGGTATCCGACCGCGCGGCCGGTGGGCACGTCGGTCGAGAGCGCTGGGTCCAGGGAGCGCGGGTCGTAGGTATCGCGGGAGTCGACGAGGGAGCGCCTATTCGCGCCGTCGCCTCCCCCTCCGCATGCGGTCAGAACAAGGGCGAGGACGAGTGGGGTCGAACGGCGCATGACCTTCTGGCGTAAGCAGTTGACAGCGTGGCGAAGGCGCGAGAACTTACCCGCGTCAGAGAGCAGCGTCAATCAAGATGCGCGCCCGCCGGATATGCTTGCCGCGCGGGCGCCTCGCATCTGTAGCTGCAAGTTGCGTCCCTTCGATATTCCCGCACGCGAAACGAATGGCTGAGCCAAAGGATATCGCTCCTCGTCACACGACCCGCCTCGACGGGTACGTCTACCGGCGTGGACTCGACGCACGCGAGCTGATTCCAGCAATCGGCGCCGGCATCGTAGTGGGGTTGGCGGGCTTCTACCTTGCCCGGCTGTTCCTCGAGCGCACGCCGTTGCTGCCCGAGGAGCGGCGGCTCGGCAAGCACCACGCGTCGGGACGAACGCAGGAATGACCGGTGGGAGGGGGCGCGGAGCCGTGTGGCGCCGCGTCGCGCTCACCGCCGCACTGCTCGCCCTTGCACCCGGCTCCCTGCTCGCGCAGGCGGGCGACTGCGAGGGAGACGAGCAGGAAGTCCGATCGCTGGAGTTTCGGGGCAACACCGTGTTTCGCGCGAGCGAGCTGGCGTTGCGCATCGTCACGTCGCCCTCGGATTTCCTCGCGCGCAACCTCCGCATCCTCGGCTCGCGCTGGTGCCTCGACAGCGATGAGCTGCGGCTCGACGTGGGGCGCCTGCGCGTGTTCTACCGCCGGCATGGCTACTTCAACACTACGGTAGACACGGTCGTCACGCCCTTCACGGACGGGCGGGGGGGTGTGCGCGTCGCGTTCAACATTCGCGAAGGGCTGCCCGTGATCGTGGATACGCTGCGCATCTCGGGACTCGAGGGCGCCCTGGTGGAAATTGCGGATACGGCGAGCCTGGCGCTCCATCGCGGTATCGTGTTCGACGTGACGCGGCTTCAGGGAGCGATCGACTCCATCAAGGTCCGGCTTCGGAACAACGGTCATCCGCGGGCCGACGTGGCCGCCAGCTTCAGCGCGGTGGACACCGCCCGGCGACTCGTGAACGTGCGGCTCGATGTGCTCCCGGGCACGAAGGCATGGATTCACGCCATCCGCGTGACCGACGAGCCGCTGCCTGACGCACCGCGCCGCATCGACGATCGAACGATCCTCCGCCTGCTCAACGTGAGCAAGGGAGACGTGTACAGCGAGCGCGAGCTGATCGACGCGCAGCGATCCCTGTACCAGAGCGACCTCTTTCGGCACGTCGAGGTTCGCGTCCTCACTGACAGCGCGAGCACGCGCACCGACTCCCTCGTGACCATCGAGGTGATCGTCGCAGAGAACTACTTGCGGCAGGTGGATACGGAAACCGGCTGGGCCGTGCTCGATTGCTTCAAGACACGGGTGCAGTTCATCGACAAGCACTTCTTCGGCGCTGCGCGCCGCCTCGAGCTCTCGGCGCAGCTCTCGAAGATCGGGTACGGTGAGCCCACGCGTGCGGCGAACGGAAGCCTGTGCGCGCCGGCGATTCGTGCCGACACGTTCAGCACGCGGGTGAATTACTACACTGGGGTGACCCTCCGTCTGCCGACGCTGTTCGGCCGGCGCGCGACGCCGTCGTTCTCCGTGTACAGTGAGCGTCGCGGCGAGTATCAGGCATTCCTGCGCACCACGCTCGTGGGCGGCGAGGCGTCGGTAACGCGCGATGTCGCGCGCAACCTGCCGCTGCGCCTGTCGTACTCGCTCGAGTACGGGCGCACCGAGGCGCAGCCGGCGCTGTTCTGTGCGCTGTTCAATCGCTGTGATTCGGAGTCGCGCGCGCTCATCACCGACCGCGACCGTCCGCTGGCCGTCGCGAGCGGGCACCTCGAGCGGATGCGCACCGACAATCCGATCAACCCGCGCGCGGGCACGGCGCTTCGTCTCGACCTGCGCGGCGCGGCGAAGGAGATCGGGTCGGACCGCGAGATCCAGTTCCTCAAGGGGCTCTCGGATGCGTCGGCGTACAAGGCGATCGGTCGGTCCATCACGCTGGCGGCGCGCGTTCGGTTCGGCGTCGTCACCGGGCGCACGCTGTCACTCAGCGATCCCGTGGGCTTCGTGCCGCCGCAGGAGCGCCTGTACGCGGGCGGTGCGGCGAGTGTGCGGGGGTTCCAGCAGAACGAGCTGGGTGACCTGATCTACATCGCAGAGGACCAGCCAACGCGCACGGAAGGGAGCACACCGGACACGGCGTACTTCGACGTCTCCCCGAATGCGTCGATCCGGCGGGTCGTGCCGGTCGGCGGGAACTCGCTGATGGTCGCAAATTTCGAGGTCCGGCTGCGGAGCGCGTTCTACCCGGAGCTCATCCAGTACACGATCTTCGCGGACGCGGGCGACGTCTGGCAGCGGGGACGGGTGGTGGATTCCCAGGTGCGGAGAGGGTCGTCGCTGTACCTGAACGCATTGCGCTGGACGCCTGGCGTCGGCGTGCGCGTCTTCACGCCGGTGGGGCCATTCCAGGCCAATGTGGGGTACAATCCATTCGCCCGCCCCGCCGGCGCTATCTACTTCGACCAGGCGCCGAACGCGCAGGGCTTTGCGCCCCTGTACTGCGTGAGCCCCGGAAACAGGATTCCGGCGGTTCGCGGCAACACGGGCGAGTTCGAGCAGCTTTCCGGTAGCACCTGTCCCGCCACTTTCCAACCGGGCCAGTCCCGCACGTTCCTCAGCCGCCTGACGATCACGTTCTCGATCGGTCCGGATTTCTAATGCGTTGCCGCAGCTTCATTTTGGTTCATTTTGGGGTCAGAGTCGTTCGCGATTTGGGGTCAGAGTCGCTGGCGTTTGGGGTCAGAGTGGTTGGTCTTCCGGGGTCAGAGTGGTTGGTGCGTTGCTTGTGTTGTAAGTCTCTGTTCTAGAACAAGTTACAGCAGATTTGCCGATGTCGTGGTTGATGACTGACTCTGACCCCAAACTCGCCAAACTCGATCCGACTCTGACCCCAAACTCGATCCGACTCTGACCCCGAATTCGGTAGACGCCGCGTGACCCGCCGCAACTTCATCGCCATCGTCAGCCTCTGCGTGCTCGTCGCGCTCGGGGCGATTGCCGTTGGCGTTGGCGTGTTCGCGACGCAGTCGGAGTATGGGCAGGACACATTGCGGCGCTCGGTGCAGGCGCGCGTGGCGGCGTCGATCACCGGCAAGGTGCACATCGGCAAGATCAGCGGGAACTTCCTCACTGGTCTCGTCATCGATTCGCTCGAGCTGCGCGACGCCGAGGACTCGCTGGTGGTAGCGACGGGAAAGATCACGTTGCGGTACGACCCGCGCGACCTGATGAACCGACGGTTGTACTTCCGCGCGGTGGAGCTCGAGCATCCACAGGTGGTGCTGCGCCAGCATCAGGACTGGAAGTGGAACTACAAGCTGCTGTTCGGCATGGGCGGGCCCTCGAAGCCGAAGGGTCCGGAGCGCGGGTTCGGCGACTTCGTGCTGCTCGACTCGGTGCGCGTCAGGAAGGGAGGCACCCTCCGCGTGACCATCCCGTGGCATCCCGATGACTCGTTGAAGGGCGCGCGGCGCGACAGCGCGATTCGCGCGAACATCGCACGAACGAATCACGAGATCCGGCGCACGCGCGAAGGGCTCACGCAGACGTATCGCTTCACGAATGCCTATGCCTTCATCCCGCACATCCGCGTGAAGGATCCGGACTCCGTGGGCATGCGGTTCGTGATCGACACGCTCCACATGGACGAGTCCACGCCGCCGTTCAAGTGGCGCAACATCGCAGGCGTCGCGCACCACGTTGGCGACAGCGTGTGGTTCGACATGCGCCACTGGGACCTCCCGCGCTCGACGGGGACGGGGAAGGGGAAGGTGTGGTGGGGCAGCGACCTTCCGGTGCGCTACGACGCGCGCATCGTTGGCGATAGCGTGTCGCTCTCGGACGTCGCCTGGGTGTACCCGACGCTCCCGACGACCGGCGGCGGCACGATGGTGCTGACCATCAGGAACGAGCGCAACCTGAAGCGGCTCGACTACGCGATCACCGACCTCGACGTGCGCTCGACGCGGTCGCACGTGACGGGACAGATCACGTTCGAGACCGGCGGTCCTGTGCTGTCGATTCACGACGTGAAGCTCCGTGCCGATCCGGTGAACTGGGACCTTTTGCGCACGCTGAACGGAAAGGAATTTCCGGCCGACTGGCAGGGCAACCTCACGGGCACGGTCACCGCGCGCGGAGGTCCCGTCACCAACTTCATCGTTGACGCCTCGGACATCACCTTCCGCGACGCGCACGTGCCGGGCGCGGTGTCGCGCGTGCAGGGGCGCGGTGAGCTCGACATCTTGTTCCCCGCATTCACCGCGTTCCATCGTTTCTCGGTCACGTCGCAGGCGATCGACCTCCGCACGCTCTCGGCGATCTATCCGGCGTTCCCGCGCATGACGGGCATCGTGAGCGGAAGTGCGGTCCTCGACTCCTCCTGGCTCGACGTGCGCGTCTCGAACGCGAACCTCACCCATACCGATGGCCCCGGCGAGCCCACGCGCGCGACGGGCGGGGGCCGCATCACGTACGGCGACGAGTTCATGACGTACGACATGTCGCTCCAGGCCGCGCCCCTTTCCCTCACCACGCTGAGCCTCTCGTACCCCAAGCTGCCGTTGCGCGGGACGTTCAGCGGTCCGATCAACGTGAAGGGGATCGCGCCGGACCTCGACGTCGAAGCCGACCTCACCGGCGCAGCCGGACGCATCACGTACATCGGGAAGGTGGACGCCGACTCGCTGGGCGGATATGGCGCGAAGGGCGCGGGGACGTTCGCGTCGCTCGACGGCGCCGCGCTGCTCGGTCTCGCGACGCCGAAGTCTCGCACGGCCGGCAACTTCGACGTGGACATTACCGGCGATTCGCTCGCGAACCTGTTCGGTGCGCTCGCCGTTCGCCTCACGCCGTCCGAGCTCGACGGCCTCCGCATCGCGAACGGCGAGGCGCGCCTTCGCTTCGATCGCGGCGTGCTCCACGTGGATACGGCGCGGGTGGCCGGAACGCCGGGCATAGCATCCGCTCGAGGCACCATCGGACTCACTCGCCCCGCCGACGCCAACGGACTCGCGTTCACCGTAGACGTCGATTCGCTCGGCGGGCTGCGCCGCTACCTCGCGCGGGTGCCGAATGCGGAAGTGCGTACGCTCGCCGAGGATTCGTTGGCGGGGCGGCTCGCGTTCCGCGGCGCCCTGCAGGGCTGGCTGGACTCGCTCGCGGTGAAGGGCACGCTGAATGGCAGCGCCCTGAACGTGCGCGGTGATCAGGCGCGCAGCATGTCCGGCACGCTCGCGCTCAGCAGCGTACGCGGGCAGCTCTCGGGCACCGTCAGCCTGCGCGCAGACACCGCGATCGCAGGCGGGGTGCGCCTCGACTCGCTCGTCTTCGGTGCCGACGTGCTCGGGGCCGGCCACGCGCGCTTCGCCGGCGGCGGTCGCGGCGAAAACGGCGCGCTGCTGCGAACGGCTGGCGACTTCCGGTCGGGGAAGGACAGCATGTCCGTGCGGCTCGACACGCTGACGCTCGACCTGGGCGAGTCGCTCTGGTCGCTCCGGCGTCCGTCGTTCTTCACGCGGTCCCCCGCCGGTGTTGCGCTCGACACACTGCTGTTCACCGATGCGCATGGCGCGCGGATCGCGGGGTTCGTCCAGGCGCCCACATCGGCTCCGGCGAGCATCCGCCTGCGCGCGGACTCCGTGCCGCTCGCCGATGTGGGCATGCTCGCGCAACTCCCGTCCGCGCTCACGGGCCGCTTGTCGCTCGACCTCACCGTCGCGGGCAGTCGCGAACGCCCGACGATGTCGCTCACCGCGAACGCGCGCGACCTGAAGTACGCCGGCCTCGCAACGGAAGTCGTGACGGTCGCGGGCGGCTACGATGCGGAGCGCGCGTCGGTCGAGGCGAACGTGATTCGCGGCGGCAGGTCCATCCTCGACGCCACGATCGACTATCCCGTCGCGCTCACGCTCTTCTCGGCGCGCGTCACCGACGATTCCCTGCGCGGGCGCGTGCATGCGGACAGCGTGGACCTCGCACTCGTGGAGGCGCTCTCGACGAAGGTACGGAACTCCACGGGTCGGCTCGCGCTCGACCTCACGCTCAGCGGGCGTCCCGAGCGGCCACACATCGCTGGCGTCGCCACCGTGCGCGACGGTGGCCTCGAGGTGCCCGACATCGGCCTCCGCCTCACGGAGATCGACGGCAGCGTGAAGGTGAGCGCGGCGAACGACTCCCTGAGCGTCGAGCAACTGCGGTGGACGAGTCCGGCGAGTGGTGGAACCGGTTCGCTCCAGGGGTCCGTGGTCTTCCGCGATCTCAAGCAGCCGCGCCTCGACCTGCGCCTCGATACGCGCGGCTTGCGCGCGGTGGACAAGCGCGGCCTCGCGCGCCTCGACATTTCCACCGGGCCAACGGGCATCACGCTCGCGGGCACCCCGGACGAGGCCAAGCTCTCCGGCAATGTGGTCGTCGATCGCGGCACGATCTACATCCCGGAGCTCGCGCGGAAGCGCGTGGACGACCTCACCCCTGAAGATTTCGCGCAGCTGTTCGATACTACTGATGTGCGCAACCGCTCGCTGATGCCGCAGCCCCCCGCCGCGCTCATCGAGCATCTTCAGCTGGAGGACGTCTCGATTCGTCTGGGCGACGAAGTGTGGCTCCGCTCGCGCGAGGCCAACATCAAGCTCGCCGGCACGCTCAACGTCACGCGCACGCTCGACACCCGCGAGACCACGCGGTCGTCGCTCTCGCGGCGCTTGCAGTCCGATTCGGCCCGTTACCGACTGGCGCTTGCGGGCTCCCTCAGCGCCGATCGGGGCACCTACACCCTCGATCTCACCGCCGTGCAGCGCGAGTTCCAGGTGCAGAGCGGGATCATCACCTTCTACGGAACCACCGATTTCAACCCTCAGATCGACGTTTCCGCGATCTACCAGGTGAAGCAGGCGAGCCGTGCGGACATTGGCGTACGGGCGCGGATCCATGGCAACTTCTACCCGCAGCCGGCGCTCGAGCTCTCCAGCACCGATGCGTACCTCTCGCCATCGGACCTCGTGAGCTACCTCGTGACGGGACGTCCGAAGTTCGAGGTGACAGCGGCGACGCAGCAGGCGTTCGAGTTCGTCGTGCCCACGGCCGGCGCATACGTGAGCCGAGTGTTACGCGACCAGCTCGGCGGTGTGATCGATCAGGTACAGATCCAGTCGGGCACGGTGAGCTCCCCGCTCGC
>JBKJMP010000041.1:0-9543 GCA_046596395.1 Gemmatimonadaceae bacterium | reverse complement strand
ACGGGCTCACACGCACTCCGTCCATGTCGATTACCACCGGGACGACGCCGGGGAGATAGCGCTCGTGTTCCAGTGAAGGACTGAACAGGCGCTGCTTCGCATACGTCGCAACCAGACTCCCGTCCGGATCGAACACCGCCGCGACGTTTGCGTAACCGGCATCGCTCCGCATCGCGATACCGGCCATGATCCACACCTCGTTGACCGCGGCGAGGGTGCTCAGGCGCGCGAACGAGGGGCCATCGATTCCCTCCGCGTGTTTCTCGGGGTCCATCGTGAAGCCGGTCGTGCACATCTCGGGCAGGACGATCAGCCGCGCACCCGATGCGGCCCCACGCGTGACACATACGCTCGCGCGGTCGAGCGAGGACTCGGGGTCACCCCACCCGGTGTCGTACTCGCCAAGCGCTACGCGGAGAGTGGCGTCCGGACGTTCCGCCGCATCGAGGAACTCGGACCCGCTCACAGGAGAAATTCACGCAATCGAACACTTCCCTCGCGTACCATCGCAGTCTCGCAGCTGAAGGAGAACCGGATCGCATCCGGATAGCTCGGGCCGAACGCATCGCCCGGGGCGCTGCCGATGCCATCCGCCGCGAGTGCGGCAGACAGGGCATCCGCGTCCGTAACCTCGAGTCGCCCATAAAGTGACGCGTCCAGCTCGGCCCACACGAAGAAAGTGCCGCGAGGCACGAACGGTCGCAAGCCGGAAATTTCCCCGAGCGCGGCGAGCATGATGTCGCGGCGCACGACGTACTCGTCGCGCATGGCGAGGGTGCTCGTACTACTACCGTTTACCGCAGCGACCGCAGCCCACTGCGCGATGCTGTTGACGCCATTCACCGTGCAGCGGAGTAGCTTCGGCAGCCGGTCCTTGAGCAGCGGCGCGCGGGTCACGACATAGCCAGTGCGTAGTCCGCTCATGGCGTGGCTCTTCGAGAAGGAGAAGATGCTGATCACGCGATGGTCGTCGTCGGCAGCGAGGGAGCCTATGGACACATGCTCGAACGGAGCGAAGACGACATCCTCGTACGCCTCGTCCGAGACGACCCACAAGCCGTGCTCGCGCGCGAGATCGTAGATGGCCTGAAGCTCCTCGCGCGGGATGATCGCCCCCGTCGGATTGTGCGGGGTATTGAGGAAGATCGCCCGCGTCTTCGGCGAGATCGCGGCGGCGATGTCGCGCGCGGAGTACGCGAAGTCGGCGGCGGCCGAGAGCTTCACGCCAACCGCGATGCCGCCAGCGAGCCGGATATTCTCGGCGACTTCCGTCCACATGGGGTCGGGGATGATCACTTCATCGCCCGGCACCAGCAGCGCCCCGAAGGTGACGTTGAGCGCGTGCATTGCGCCGCTCGTTACGAAGACGTCTGACGCCGTGACGTTCGCGAGCCCATTGCGCGCGACGACCTTCGCGGCGAGCGCGCTGCGCAGCTCGGGAATGCCGTTCGTCGGGACGTAGTGGGTCTTGCCGGCATACGTTGCCCCGACGATGGCCTCCAGGACATGCGCGGCGGGCGCGAAGCTCGGATCACCCGATTCGAAGCGGAAGACGCGTTTCCCTTCCGCCTGGGCGGTGAGAAGTCGTTCACGAATTTGGACGATCTTGCCGAGCGAGACGAAATCGAGGGGATGTGGCGCGGTGGCGTTCGTCTGCTCGGCAGATTGTGTCATGGGCCGTGGGCTGGGGGCGACCGGAACTGGCGCCCATCCATTCTACGTCCAAAAGTGCACTTCGTGCAACAGTTTCTGCCAGAAGCACGTTTTTTTCCACTCTTGCCGTAAAGTGCGCTGGACTTTGTGCATGAATGGCACTCTTTGGGTGCAGATCCTTCGGCTGGCTTCGATCGCTCAGGATGACATCAGGCTCCACTACCGACCAGCCAGCAGTCCTCGAGCGCGCGGTTCCTTGGTCGGGAGCGCGACGTCGCGGAACCCTGACCCGTGCATCCAGGGGCGCCGGCGATGCACCGAGCAATCGTTCGGCCGCCGCGCCGCATGGGCGAACTCGAGTGCGCCGGCGACGTCGCGCAGGATGCCGATCCCTTCGGTAACGCTCGTGCGTCCGCGATGAATCCGCTCGCGCAGCGTCTCACCCCCGCAGCCGCTGATCCACCTCGCCGAGCTTCTCGATCGCGTCGAAGAGCGCGATGAGGTCCTCGGGGTTCGTGAGGTGCGCGCCGTCGCTCTCGTCGAGCGTTACGCGCGCCGCGCCCCGCCCCGCGCTTGCCTGCGTCCCTGCGCCGCGCGTGGTCCACGAGCACGTGGCGCATCGCGCGAACGGTGAGCCCGAGAAAGTGTGAGCGGTCGGAGGCGGGAAACGCCGCTGGGTCGCTGTCGGGAGCGATGCCGAGCCGCAGCCACGCTTCGTGGACCAGGTCAGTGGAGTTGAAGGTGTGGCCCTTGCGCTCACCGGCCATGAGCCGCGTCGCCGGCGCGCATGGCGGCAAGATGTCGGGTGACTTCTGTCTGGTGTGGAGGACTCGTCACGGGTAATGTCAGGATTCGCGCCTGGGCTGCGCAATTCAGAGGTACCGGTGCCGAGCGCCGGAGCCGCTCCGCGCTTCCGCTTCCTGCATCACAGCTCCCCGAGCCATGTTACGAGCATTCGTCATCCTTGGCATGTTTACCGCCGTTCAGGCCTCGGCGCAGGCCTCGCACACCGCGCACACCGCGCCCGCGACGGCCTCCGGCCATCGGCACACTGACACCGTGCCGCTCCTCACGGGCCTCGGCAGCTGGCACCGGCGCGTGGCCACGAGTGTGCCGGCCGCCCAGAGCTATTTCGACCAGGGACTCCGCCTCTACTACGCTTTCAATCATGCGGAGTCGGTCCGCTCGTTCCGCGAGGCGCAGCGCCTCGACCGCTCGTGCGTGATGTGCGCGTGGGGCGAGGCAATGGCGCTGGGCCCGAACATGAACGCCCCGATGGATACGTCGGCCGAGCGTCTCGCCGTTGCGGCGACGCGGCGGGCGGTGTCGCTCGCGAATCGTGCGACGGTGAGCGGGCGCGAAGCGGCGTTCGTCCGGGCGATCGCGGCTCGCTATCTCGACGGCGCGTCCGTCACGCGCTCCGGACGTGATTCGTCGTACGCGTCGGCCATGGCGGCGATCGCCGCGGCCGCGCCAAAGGACGCCGACGCACTCGCCTTGGCGGCGGAGGGGGCGATGGACCTCACGCCGTGGAATTACTGGGCAAAGGACGCAACGGCGCATGCCGGCACGACGCGACTGGTCGGCTGGCTGGAGCGCGCCATGCGGCTGGAGCCGAAACACCCGGGCGCGTGTCACTTCTATATCCATGCGGTGGAGGCGGTGCATCCGCAGCGCGCGGTGCCGTGCGCGGAACGACTCGCCGCGCTGATGCCCGGTGCGGGGCACATCGTGCACATGCCCGCGCACATCTACATCCGCGTGGGGCGCTGGGCCGACGCCATCGAGATCAACAAGCGCGCCGTGCACGCCGACGAAAAGTACTTCGACGGGCCGCACACTCCGGATTCGGGCTTCTACACGGCGGCGTATGCGTCGCACAATCACCACTTTCTGGCGCTCGCCGCGATGATGGCTGGCAATAGTGCCACGGCGATCGATGCGAGCCGGCGCGTGACGCAGATCGTCACCCCCGAGATGGCGCGCGCGGCGCCGATGCTCGAACCGTTGCTGGCCGTCCCGGTGCAGACGCTAGTGAGCTTCGGCCGGTGGGACGACGTCCTGCGGATGCCGCTGCCGGCAACCGACCTGCGCGTCGCGCTGGCGCACAGCTGGTATGCGCGCGGCATCGCGTTCGCCGCCACGGGACGCTCACCAGAGGCGCGCGCGACGGCCGATTCGATTCGCACGACGTCGCGCGGCATGCCGCAGTCGGAGCTTCGCGTCACGCTCGAGATCGCAGCGCTGATGGTGGATGGCGAGGTTGCACTGCGCGCGGACAACGCGGCGTCGGCGGTGCGCGCGTTCACCGAGGCCGCTGCGCTGGAGGACGGGTTGTCGTACATGGAGCCGCCGACCTGGTACTATCCCGTGCGCCACTCGCTTGGCAAGGCGCAGCTCGCGGCGGGGCACTATCGTGGCGCGGAGCAATCCTATCGCGCGGATCTCGAGCGCTTTCCGGAGAACGGCTGGTCGTTGCGCGCGCTCGCGCTGTCGCTGGAGGCGCAGGGGCGGATTCGCGAGGCACAGGATGCCGAGCGCCGGTTCGTGAAGGCGTGGCGGTTGGCGGACGTGGAGATTTCTTCGTCGCGATATTAGGTATGGCAGGACTCGCCAATGATGAGATAGGCTCCGTACACGCTTCAGATTCCTCAGAATCCTCGAGAGCGTACTCTATTCAGTCGCCGACCGATATCGCGGATTAGTCGGATGACAGCGGTTTGCGTTCAAGAAAGGAAAAGGACGAGAATACGCTTGCCGCCATCATCAGCTTGATCGTTTCAGATCCGCGAGTGGGCGCGCCGAGACAGGACTCGAGGATTCCGAGGAGCTTTCCTCGTGTACGACGCTTACATCCGTAGGGTCCGTTGTACCCCGCTCGCAGCAGGGCTATGTTGGGGCGATGAATCCGCGATTGATCCTCGGTGGCCTCAAGAGTTACCTGCCCATTCCCGAGTCATCGTACAAGGGCACGGGGGGCACGACGACTGGTGCGTACTGCTACTCGGTGTGGTTGCGGCATCTCTCCATCATCGGTCGGCACGTACCCGCCTTTCGTCCGAGCGTGGTTGCGGAGCTCGGCCCGGGCGATTCGATCGGGTTGGGACTGGCGGCGCTCCTCAGCGGTGCAGACCAGTATTACGGACTCGACGTCGTCGAGCACGCGAGTGTCGAGGCGAACGAGCGCGTGCTCAATGAGCTGATCGAGCTGTTTCGAGCGCGCGCGCCGATCCCGGACGACAAGGCCTTTCCGCGGCTACTGCCGCGGCTTCCGTCGTACGGGTATCCCGCGGCTCTTCTCGACGAGGCAACGCTCAACGAACGGCTGTCACCGGCGTACCTCGACACGCTGCGTGCCGGCATCCGGAACATGCGCAATCCCGCGTCGCCGGTGCATTACTCGTCGCCGTGGAGTGCCGCGAGCGTGCGCGCGAACTCGGCCGACCTCGTGATGTCGCAGGGCGCGCTCCAGGACATGGATCACCTGCCTGCGCGCGACGACCTGCGCTCCAACATGGAGACGATGTCGGGCTGGTTGCGGAAGGGAGGCGTGATGTCGCACCACATCGAGCTGTCGTGCGAGGGTGGCGAGGAGTGGAATCACCACTGGGCGTACGGCCCGTTCGCGTGGAAGCTGATCCGCGGCAACCGTCCGTATTACAAGAACCGCGTGCCGATGTCGGAGTACCTGCGCCTGTTCGACTCGATCGGCTGCACGGTGGTGGGCGTTGCACCCACCATTGCTGCGGGGTTGAGGCGGGAGCAATTGGCCGAGGCGTTCCATGACCTGCCCGAGGACGACCTCAATACGCGAGCCGTACTGGTCGTGGCGGTCAAGCGTTAGGCGCCGGTTCTGGCCCCAATGACGAATGGGGGGATACGCTTCTTACAACCCTCAGACTCCTCAGAATCCTCGATAGCGTACTCGAATCAGCCACCAACGGATCCCGCGGATTCGTCGGATGACAGCGGTTGTCGTATTAGAGGAAGAGACGAAGAACAGAAATCGAAGAGACGAACAACTCCTGCCGCAGTCATCCGACCGATCGGTTCAGATCCGCGAGCTGTGACCTCGAGACGGTACTCGAGGATTCTGAGGAGCCATCCCCGCGCACGACGCTTACATCCGCAGGTCCCGTTGTTGAACGTCGCCTAGTACGCCGCACGCCGCGCCAATCCCAGCGCATACTCCGGCATCCACGTCTGCGCGGCTGAACCGCCGTTGCACGCACCGTCGGAATCCCCCGGCGCCTTGACCCAGAGATACGCGTCGACCAGGCCAATGCCCGTCGCGGTCGTGGGCCGAGTGCCGAGTGCGCGACCTGCCGGATTGCACCACTGCCCGTCTGGCGCCGGCCCGAGACCGTTGCGTCCCGTGTCGATGACGAAATGCTTGCCACCCGTGAGCGCCGAGACCTGGGTGCCGAACGCGACGGTTGCCGCATCACGCTCGAAGTTCGCCACGTTGAGCGCAAAGCCCTGCGCCATCGCGACGCCAGCGGCCTGGAGGCGCTGCGCCATCACGGCGGCGCTCTTCCAGTTCGAGTGTCCCGCGTCGATGTAAACCCGAGTGGCTCCCCTCGACGAGAACGTCTGCACGGCGAAGCGCATGAGGTCGAGCCGCGCGGCCTGATCCGCTCCAGACAGGCAGTCCATCTGCGCAAGGGCATCGGGTTCCAGGATCACGACTGCGTTGCGCGCACCGATGCCGTCGGCAAAGCCTTGAATCCACGTCCGGTACGACTGTGCGGTTGTCGAGTTGCTCGACGCCCCGCCGCAGTCGCGTAGCGGAATGTTGTAGGCAACGAAGACCGGTAGCGTGCCGGCTGCGAGCATGGCGGTGGTTGCGGCATCGACGTCTGCGCGGACGTTCGTGCTCCATGGGCCCATCCATTTCGCCATGCCCTGCGATGCGATCTTGTCCATCTGGGCCGCGTCGGCCGGGCGCGACGAGCGCCAGGCGGTGGCGGTCTGCCGCGCCGGAGAGGCGGGATCGACCCAGAAGGTCGAGCCAGCGAGCGGATTCCCGGTGGCGGGGGGAGCAGGCTCGCCAATCCGTGCCTCCGTCGGCACGTCGCCCGAGCACGCCGACGCGACCAGTGCGCCAGCGATCAGCCTTGTGACGTGGCGCACGTGAGCGCTCAATGCTTGTTCCTCATCCCTCTCCTCGCGACGCGGATACCCACTCCCTCCTGTGCACTACCCGCGCCGTCGACCTACATGCGCCTGCGCTGCGGCATCACGGCGCTCGGCGCGCCCGCGATGACCAGTGGATGGCCGCGATCCGCCATCCGTCGGGAGTACGGCGAAGCACCATCAATTCCGCACCGCTGGAGTTGACCACGCGACCGCGAAATTCACCATTCGTGGTGCTCGTGCTCGAGACCCACGCCGCATCACCGCGCACGGAGACCGAACGCAGCTGACGCCCGGACTTTACCGCCCGCGCGTACTCGATGTCGGCCGGCAGGTGGTGCGACCGAAACTCAGTGCGGTTCTCGTAGCCGCCGCTCTCGAGCACCACGACGTCGTCGGTCAGGAGACGGAGCAGGCCAACGCTGTCGGCGCGCTGCATGAGCTCGTGCATCTGCGCGACCACCGCCACGGCAGCGGCCGAATCTTCAGCGGCGTTTCGTGCCCGTTGTTCGGACTGCATTCTCCTGGGCGTCGCCTGCCGTTGCGCGCTTGCGAGCGCCGGCGCCAGAACGAACATCACGAGGTACACGCGTCGTGCTCCGATCATGACGGCCTCTCCTGAAGTTGTGAGTCGTCCGGCCGGTGGCCGGCGTGCGGATCGACGGGCTTGGGCGCAGGCTTGGCGGCTGGCTTGGTCGTCTTCGGCGGCGCCTTCTTCGGCGCCGCCTTCCTCGGCACGGGTGCGGCCTTCGCTACCGGAGTCTTCTCGACCGCCTCCAACAACATGCGTGACATCACCGTATCGGCCATGAGTTCCCGCCGAGTGTCCGGATTTGCGAGCAGGCGCTGGAGTGTTCGCATCGCCGATGTATCTGTGCCTGCAGTGGCCGCGCTCATGTCGTGACCCGCGTGCGCCCCCGTGTCCGCCTTCGCCGGCGCGGCGACTGGTGTTGCTGCATGGGCCGCGTGGTCGCCTCCCGTGGCGCTTCCGTACTTGAACCCCGTCATCGCTCCCGTGCGATCGTCGTGCGTCATCACCGCACCGTACGTCACGGTCGGTGTTGGAAGCGCGGGCAGGAATCCCACGGAGAGGCCCCCCATGTTCTCGATGCCCATGTGCTTCGACATCGCGCGCCATGCGTCTTCCGTCATCACGTACGACGTGTCGTCGCGAAACCGCTCGGCCGCGAGGAGGATCTCGGCGCGCTTGCGATTTCTGGGGACGTCCGGGTTCGCCAGGATGTCCGAGATGACGTCGTGCATCGAGTGCAGGTTGTCGAAGATGATCGCTGCTTCGGCGTAGCGCGCGGCGAAAGCGGGCGCGACCGCTGCGGTCATCGGCATCTGGTGTGGCATTCCATCGATCGGCTTCGCCACCATCTGCCAGAACCGCGCGACGGTCCCGCGCACGAGTGCCTGCCGCTCCTCTGGAGTGCGACCGACGAGCAGTGGCTCGTACAGGCCGACCTGGAGCCAGTGGTAGCCCCAGATCAGGCCATTGAACTTCGGATAGCTGCGACGGAACGCGAGCGAGTATGGCATCTCCTGCATGAGCTTCATGCTCTTCGGGCGGGAGCTGAACGCGACGTCCCGCCGCGTCTTGTAGTAGCCGAGCACCCGTGCCATCTCCGCGTCCTTCTCGCTCTCGCTGAGGCGCTCGTCGGCGAGGACGTCGTACATCTGCCGGTGGAGGATGTGCGCCCACTCGAACATCTGCTTCGCCTCGGGTGCGAGCTGTACGTAGCGAATCTCGATCGCCGCCTCCTCGAGCGGAACGCGCGGAGGGCTCACGAGCACCTTCCTGGTGAGGAAGTCGTACTCCTTCTCCTCGAGGAGCGACGCCGGCGCGCCAGGCTTCGTCAACAGCGTCTCGTAGAGAATCGCGTGGCCGTAGTCGAATGCGTTGAACAGCCGGTCGGCCGCCTGATAGCGCGCGCGGAACTGCCAGTTGTGCCGCGCCTGGAGGTAGAACTGCTCATCTTGCTGGACCCACTGTGCAGACGCGGGCGCCGCGGACAGCGCCAGCGCGGCAGTGATGATGATGCGCCTGATATTCATCGTGCCCTCCATGGAAGACCGAATGCGTACGCACTTCCGAAGGTGACGAACCATGGCTGTTCACTGCCGGTGATCCGCCGGCCGACGCCCGCATCGAGCGCCCACCGCGGCGAGTACTGGTAGCGCACCCCCGCACCTGTGCTCCACTCCACCTCCTCGGCCGAATGAATCGGCTGCTCGGCGACCACCTCTGCGGTGATGAGCATCGAGCGGAGCGGGAAGGTGCGATCGACGGCGAGTCCGCCGAGCCACCGCGATACTTCGGCCACGGACGAGGTGCCGACGCCCGTCTCGTCACCGAAGGTGTACTGGCCGTTCGCATGAAAGCGTGCCCACGTGAACGTTCGTGTGGCGATGCCCTTCACGGACGCGAAGGCTCGGTCGGGCGCGAGGTTGCCGACGGGAAGCAGGACGCCGGCGCTGATGGCCAGCGCGGGGAGGGACGTCTCGACGTTGAGGTTGTGGAGTGCCGAGAGCTCGAGTCCGGCGATGCCGGAGGTGCGCGTCGCGCCGCCGTCGATGAACGCGAGCGGAACGCCGACTTCGACCTGCGTGCGTGGAAGGATGCCGAAGGCCGCTTCGGGCTCGACGCCCCAGTGGTAGACGCCGCCGCGCGCGCGCTCCAGGCGCAGCGGCGCGAGCTGCAACTCGAAGGCGCGGCGCTCGATGGGGCTCGCGTCCTCGACGCGGATGGGA
>JBKJMP010000313.1:0-7499 GCA_046596395.1 Gemmatimonadaceae bacterium | reverse complement strand
CGGCTGATGTTGGTCCAGTTGTCGCCGCCGTCGGTGGACTTGAAGATGCCGCTGCCGTTGCCGCCGGAGTTGAGCATCCACGGCGTGCGGCCGGCCTGCCAGAACGCGGCGTAAAGGATGTTCGGGTCCTTCGGGTCGAACACGAGGTCCGCCGCGCCCGTGGAGTCGTTGCGGAAGAGGATCTTCTCCCAGTTCCTGCCGCCGTCCTTCGTGCGATAGATGCCGCGATCGGCGGTGGGCTTCCAGATGTTACCCTGCGCAGCGACGTAGACGATGTCGGGGTTGGTCGGGTGAATCTTGACGCGCGAGATTTGTCGCGTGTCCACCAGGCCGAGCGACGTCCACGTGCGGCCGGCGTCGGTGGACTTCCACACGCCGTCGCCGTGCGAGACGTTGCCGCGCATCGGATACTCCCCACCGCCGACATACACGATGTCGGGATTCGACGCGGATACCGCAACCGCGCCGATCGTCCCGCCGAAATACCTGTCGGTGACGGGCGCCCAGGACTGGCCGCCGTCGAGCGTCTTGAAGACGCCACCGCCAGTGGTGCCCATGTAGTACTCGTTCACGCGCGCCTGCGAGCCCGCGACGGCGACGGACCGACCGCCGCGGAAGGGACCGAGCTCGCGCCATCGGATCGAGTTGAGCGCCGCCGTGTCGATGGGACCGGCGCGCAGCAGGCCGTCGTTCAGCGGGATGCTCGGCCGCGTGTCATTTGCGGGAGCGGGGCGGATCTGCGCCGCGAGTGGCGCGGCGGCGAGGACGAGAACGAGAAGCGGACGAATCACGACGGCGGCTCCGGAGTGGGGACGAGAGCGCTAATCTACCGGAGGTCCGCTGGCGGCGTGAGGATGCCGCAGTCCGAAAGCTAGGGGCGGGGGACCGGCCCGCTGCTCATCGAGTCCGCGTCCGGCGCGCAGTACTCGGTACCATCCGCACGAGTGGCGATGTGATAGCCACTGCGACACACGAGGTTGAACTGCGGGCCCTGCGGACGAAGCGTGCTCGGCGACGTGGTGGACGTGGCGTCGCTGCACCCGGCAAGCACGGTGGTGACGACGATGGCGAAGAGGATGCGAATGCGCATGACTACACCTGGGTGCGGGCGCCAACGCTTTCCGAACGGCTCTCCGGCACCGCCCGGCTCGACGTTTCGGGGGTCGAGCTTTGCTAAACCTGTGCCAGAACGGACCGGGTGGCCGTGCGCTGGATCACGTCACAGCGAACTCGGTGGAAGCGCTCCCAGCTGCTCCTCGATCACGCGCAGCTCGCGCGGCAGGGCGGCCATCGTGGCGACGTCCCTCGCGTGGGTGAGGCAGACGAGCGCGCCCCCGTAATCCTCGCGCGCAGAGGCGAGCGACGCGAGCTCCGTGAGGCAACGCACGCGCTGCACCGGCATGTCGGCGATGGTGAACTGCCCGTATGCAGTGGTGATGCGCTCCTCAGCGTCGCTCACGAGACCGAGTGCGCCGAGTGCGATGCCGAGGTTGAGAACGGCGCCGGCGTGCATCTCGAGATCGCCCGTGAGGCGCGCCTCCGAGACCGCGGACTCGAGGGTCGAACGGGCCTCTTCCAGAAAGCCCTGGTCGGACTTCAGCCGTCCGAGATTGAGCAGCGTCACGGCTTCGCCACGCGCGTCGCCGGCGATTCGGTACTGCGTGCGCGATTCCTCCAGCAACCGCTCCCCTTCGGCGAAATTGCGGTCTTCGGCGGCGAGGCTGCCGAGGTTCTGGAGCGCTTTCGCGCGCGTGGCGGGGGAGCGTGCGAGGTCGAGTGTGCGCACGAAGAGCACGCGCGCGCGTTCGGAATCGCCGCGCTGCCACCACACCGCGCCCTCGATGTTGAGCGCGTTCGCCTCGGTGTCGTCGAGACCGTGCTGACGGGCGAGATCGGCACTCATGCGGGCCGCATCGAGGGCCTCGTCCCAGGCCGAGTGCAGGCGATGGAGGTTGGCGAGGCGCCACCACGCTTCTGCCGCGGCCGCGGGATTCACTTCGGGACGCGCCGCGACCTCCTCGAAGCATTCGCGGGCGAGCGCCGAAACGCCGCCGCGCTCGTAACGGACGCCATCGGCCAGCTGCGACAGCATCTGGTGTGCGGCGGTCATGTCCCGTGCTTCGCTACCTCGGGAGTGAGGTGCATACCCTTCGCTGCGCCTCCGATGACAATCCCGCTCACCGCGCGCCCCGAAGCTGAAGCTCGAGATCGAGCGGGTTGCCCGCGAGCTTGATGGCCATCTCGAACGCCACCTCGCCCGCGAGGACGAGGTCGGCAAGCGACTGGTCATAGGTCTGCGTGCCGTACTGGTCGCGTCCCTTCCGGAGGGCATCGGCGAGGTTGTCGTGCGACCCCGCGTCGAGGATGGACTCGCGGACGTACGGCGTCATGAACAGGAGCTGCGTCGCGAGGATGCGGCGGCCACCGGCGGAGCGCGGAATGAGCTTCTGCCCGATGATCGAGTGCAGCGCCTCGGCGAGACGCAACCGCGACGACTGCTGGTCGTCGCCATCCATGCGCTGGAGCAGCAGTCGGATGGCCGTGGCGGCGTCGGCCGCCTGCATGCGCCCGATCACGAGCCGCCCTGCCTCCGCCGCGCGCATCGCCGACTCCACCACGGAATGCTCCTCCATCGAGCCGATGACGATCGCATCGGCATCCTGGAGGATGGCCGAGCGCACGCCGTCCTCGAAGGACGCGGTGTCGCTGCCCACTTCGCGCTGCGTCATGCTCCACTGCTGGCTCTTGTGGAGATACTCGATCGGCTGCTCGACCAGCACACAGTGCTTCCGGGAGGGCGCCGTGGTGTTGAGGTGGTGTACGATTGCGGCCATCGTCGTTGCGCGCCCGGATTCCGGCGCCCCACAAACGATAATGAGCCCGGACTCTACACGTGTCGTCTGCGCCACGGCTCGCGGCAGGTTCAACTGCTCGAAGCTCGGCAGCACGTCGGAGATGACGCGGAGCACCACCATGAAGCTCGAGCGCTGGCGGAGGATGTTCACGCGGAACCGACCGATACCGCGAACGCTCCACGAGCCCTCGTACTCCTTCACGTCCTCGACCTTCGCGGCCGAGCCATTGGCCTCGAGCACGCGAGAGGCGAGTCCCTTCGTGTCGACGGTGGTGAGCGACGGGGTGTCGAGCGGTACGAGCACGCCATCGATGCGCGCCTGAACGACGTCGCCGGCGCGGATGTGGATGTCCGTCGCGCCACGCCGAACGGCCTCCTCGAGCAGCGACTCGAACTGAAGCTCGAACGCGCCGGGCTCGAACGTCGCGCGGCCCCGTGTGAAATCCCCGGGACGGCCCGCCGCAGGCCGTGGCTGTAGCGGCGTCAGGTCAGAGACGGGCAGGTGACTGGCCAAGCAAAGGGAGGCTCGGCGACAACCGAGCGGTTCCGTACGGCTTCGGAGCTGAAGCCAAGGGAGGGATACATCGGAGTGGACAAAATGGATGTGCTAGGTCACCACCGACCAGATACTGACGCACGAGCAGCCTCTCTGGTCATTTCGTCCGTGCCGGACTATATTCGCCAAGCTACGCGCGGTCAATACTTTACGCCTCTCCCACAGGCCCGTCACCCTACCTGACTCGCGCCTTTCCAGGCCAACGCCGGCGACGCCTCAGATGCTCGCGCGGTTGGAAGGGCGCCATCGCGTGCTGTCGCTCCAGCAACGCCGTTTCTGGAGAGAGCTTGGCTTCTCCTCAGCCATTCTCGCCGCCGACGCGCTCACGATCGCCGTCGTGTTCGTCGTGCTGGCGCAGGTGGCCCCGCTCCTGGCCGACGCCCAGGGGTCCGAGTTTCTTAGCAGTGGCCTGATTCCGTCGAACCCGGGCGCGCTACTGCGGCGCATCACGCTGTTGCTGTTCTGCCTTACGGCGACGCGCGCCTACACCACGGTGGATGCCGGCGCACAGTACGGACGCATTGCGCTGGGCCTCGTACTCGGCCTCGGCCTGCCTCGGTGGACGGAACTGCTTTCGGCGTTCATTTTCGTGCGCGGCTTGCAGCTCGGCGCCGTCGTCGGAATTCTCTGGCTTGCCCTCGTGGCGCAGCGGCGAGCGCTGGAGGGCGCGATGTCGTCATTCGACCCGCGCCGCCTCGACCAGGAGCGGACGCTGCTCGTCGGGGTCCGCCAGCAGCTCACCACCTTCCTGGCCGAGCACGTGGACGCCAGGCTGGCTCCGCCCGCCGTCTACGAGTTGGAGCCCGACTGGCCCGGAGACCATCAGGCAGGGTGGCAGGTGCTCTATGAAGAGGTGGAGCGCTCGAAAGCCGACGCAATCATTCTGGTTGGTCCTCTCAGCGACGCCGCGCTCCAGAACGTCCTGATCGCGGGGTCGAGTGCCAGCTGCCGGGTGTTCGGGCTGCGCCGCCGTCCGCTGCGTGAGATGGACAACCCCACCCTCATCCGCCGCGGCGAGGGACCGATCGCGCTGCTCAGCAGCCCTGCCCTCATCGGTTGGCAACTCGTGGTGAAGCGGATGCTCGACGTCGTCGGCGCATCGATCGGCATTGTCGTGCTGTCGCCCGTGCTGGCCATCTGTGCCATCCTCGTGAGGACGACGTCGCGCGGCCCTGTGCTGTTCCGGCAGGAGCGCGTGGGGCTCGGCGGCGAGCTGTTCTCGATGCTGAAGCTGCGGACAATGGTGCGCGACGCCGAGGAACGGGTCGCCGAGCTGGCGGACGCGAACGTCTACGCCGACCCGCAGCTCTTCAAGGTCGCCGGCGACCCGCGCATCACCGGGGTGGGACGCTTCCTTCGCCGCAGCAGCCTCGACGAACTGCCGCAGCTGTTCAACGTGCTGCGCGGCGAGATGTCGCTCGTGGGTCCGCGACCGCCGTTGCCGCGCGAGGTGGCCAGGTACAAGGTCCGGCACTACGTGCGCTTCGAGGTGGCTCCGGGCATCACCGGACCGTGGCAGGTGAGCGGCCGCAACGAGATCACCAGCTTCGACGAGATCATCCGCCTGGAGCAGGAGTACATCACCGGTTGGACGGTCTGGCGCGACCTCGTCCTGTTGCTCCGGACGATTCCAGCAGTCCTCAGCATGCGTGGGGCACTCTGACGACCCCGGTCGTCGCACGCCCTTGCCACCCCCATGCGCAACATCCCCGACACGTGACCCTTATTTCGTCCAAGACTTCGCCCGCGCACGGTGCGGGGCGGCGCGTAGCCTCGCGTCGCCTCCGCTGGTCGATTGCTGCACTCGCCCTCACGGGCGCCTGCGCGTCCACCTTCAAGACGCCGCCTCCTGTCGCGCCGTCGGTGCGGCCGGTGGGCAGCGGCGTGAGCGACTGGGTCGCCGAGGCGGGCGACATTGTGCGCCTGCGGTCCTGGCTCACCGCCGACCAGTCGGGTGACCTGCCGGTCAACGAGCGCGGAGAGGTGCTGGTTCCCACCGTCGGTCGCCTGAAGGTGACCGGCATGACGCCGGCGGCCGTGGAGGGCGCGATCGTCCGCGCCTATGCGAGCCGGCTCGATTCGACGCGCATCGAGGTCGTCTTCCTCCGCCCCATTTCCGTCATGGGCGGCGTGAAGAACCCGGGGGTCCAGCTGGCGGATCCCTCCACCACGGTGTTGTCGCTCGTCTCACGGGCCGGCGGCCCGCTTCGTCCGCAGGGCGATCTCAAGGTCTACCTCCTCCGCGTGGACGAGCCGACGCGCGAGGTCTCCGTGGCGGACCGTGCCGCCGAGCTGGGCGTGCGCACGAGCGACCAGATCTACGTGGAAGACCCGCCATTCGTCGTCCGCAATGAAGCGGCCATCCGCACCGCGCTCGACCTGCTCTCCGCACTGGCATCGACACTCACCATCGTCCTCCTGATTCGCCGTCCGTAGGCGAACCCGAGGCTATCCCGATATTCCATGGAAAGGCTCCCCGGCTCAGTCCTGAGCGATACCGCACCTGAAGTCGATCTCCGCCGAGTGTGGGCGACGATCGCCCGCAGCGCGTGGATCATCCTCGCGTGCGTGCTGCTCTCGCTCGCCGCAGGCGTCGTCGCCGTGCAACGCATGGAGCCTGTGTACCAGTCCACGGCCTCCGTTCGCATCGACGCACGTGGCGGCGCCAGTGCGGCCGCCGAGATGTACGGCATCACGACGGACAACGTGAACCTCGTCGCCACCGCGATGGAGGTCATGACGAGCCGCTCGCTGGCGGAGGACGTCGCGGATTCGCTCGGACTCCGCTTGCAGCTCATCGAGCCGCGCCGCACACCCCGCAGCGCCGTGATCGGCTACGCACGCGTGGACTCGGCGGCGCCACTCCGCTCGTACCGCATCTCACCCGCGGCCAACAACCAAATCGCGGTGTTCGACGCGTCGAACCGGCCGGCCGGTACCTTCGGCGCGAATGACGTGATCACGGTGCCTGGGGTTCGCTTCCGTCTCACGCCCGCGGCGCTCCGCGATGGTGACGTGACGGTGAACGTCGTCTCGGTCATCGATGCGGCCGAGGCGCTCCGCGGCGGCACGAAGGTGACGCAGCCGAACCAGTACGCCAACATCCTCGCCGTCACGCACGAGGGGAGCGATCCCGCGCTCGTCGCCGATGTGCCGAACGTGCTCGCACACAGCTACGTGAAGCGCCGCCTCGAGGCCGAGAAGGCGACGGCGCGCAGCACGGTAACGCTGCTCCACCGGCAGCTCGACACGCTCGCGCTCGAGATGCGCGAGCGCGAGGACGCGGTGTCCGGCTTCCTCCAGGCGAACCGGATCATCAGCGTCGAGAACGAGGAAGTGAAGCAGACCGCGGAGATCCAGAAGCTGAGCGAGCTGCGGCTCGCGCACGCTGTGGACCTCCAGGCCATGAATGCGACGCTGGCGCAGCTCTCCAGCGCCACGACCGCCGCAGACACGAGGCAGGCTGCGGAGCGTCTGCTGTCCACGCCGGCGTTCCTCCGCTCGCAGGGCCCGAACAGCCCGTCGCTCCAGATTCTCGACCGCCTTCGCCGCGTGGAAGACCAGCTCACGGAAGCCCGCCGCCGGCTGAACCCGGGCGATCCGGACATCCGCGTGCTCGAGCGGCAAGTCGCGCTCACGCGCTCGGATCTCGAGAACACGGTACGCACGTACATGGCAGGCACGGCGGAGGAGCTGCGCGGCATCGACCAGCGGCTCGGGGCGCTGCGGTCTGCCCTTCAGGTGCTTCCCGCACAGCAGGCGGAGTTCCAGCGCCTCGCCCGCGGGCAGAAGGGCGTGGAGGACATCGTGAACCAGGTCCAGAGCCGGCTGAAGGAAGCCGAGGTCGCCGCCGCGGTGCAGGACTCGACGGCCGAAGTGCTCGACCGCGCGACGTACCCGAACGCATCGCTCGGCACGTCACGCACGGTGATTTTCGCCGTCGCGCTGTTCTCGGGATTGCTCGTCGGCGTGGCTGTCGCGTTCCTGCGCGACTGGCTCGATACCACGGTGCACAACGAGCAGGACGTCATGGCCATCACCGGCGCGCCGGTCATCGGCATCATCCCGCACCTTCGCTTCGAGGCGCTC
>JBKJMP010000259.1:0-6702 GCA_046596395.1 Gemmatimonadaceae bacterium | reverse complement strand
AAGGACATCGCGCGCGCCTTCAAGCTGCCGCTCAATCGCGTGCGCGTGATGAAGGACTACATGGGCGGTGGATTCGGCGCGAAGAATTACGCAGCCGCGAACACCTTCGCCGCAATTGCCCTCGCGCGGCGGCTCGGCCGGCCCGTTCGCTGCATTCTCGATCGTGAGGGCGAGCAGACCGACGCCGGCAATCGCGCGGCCAGTGTGCAAACCGTCACGCTCGCCGCGCGTCGCGACGGAACGCTCGTCGCCATTACCGCGGACGTGACCGTTGCCTACGGCTACAGCGGCTGGTTCGCGAGTCCCGCCAAGATTTTCCACGAACTGTACGAATGCCCGAACGTGCGCACCACCGAAACCTTCGTGTTCCTCAATACGGGCGCGATGGATTCGTTTCGCGCTCCCGGTCACGCCGAGGGAGCATTCGCGCTGGAGTGTGCGATCGATGCGCTCGCGCACGAGCTGGGACTCGACCCGCTCGACCTCCGCCGCCACAACTACGCGCCGCGCGACCAGGAGAAGGACCGGCCCTACTCCGCGAAGCACCTGGACCGCTGCTACGACGAGGGCGCGGAGCGCTTCGGGTGGACGCGTCGCCGCGTGGAGGCTGCCACGTCACGTGCGCGCGGCGCGCGCGTGCGTCGCGGCGTCGGCGTAGCGTCGCAGATCTGGGGAGCGGGCGGAGGCCCCCCCGCATACGCGACGGTGCGCATCAATCCCGATGGCACGGTAGACGTCCTCTCCGGCACGCAGGACCTCGGCACGGGCTCGCGCACCGTGTTCGCGCAGATCTGCGCCGAATCACTCGGCGCGCGGCTCCGCGACGTCCGCACGGTGCTCGGCGACACCGAGCGATTGCCCTACGCGGGGAACTCGTGGGGATCGATCACCACGGCCTCGGTGGGACCGGCGGTGCGCGTGGCAGCACTCGAGGCGCGCGCCAAGGTGCTCGAGGCCGCGGCCGAGCTGCTCGAGGTCGACGTGGCGCGGCTGAGCCTCGCCGACAGCGTCGTTCGCGTCGAGGGCGACGACCGCACGATGACGCTCGCGCAGGTCGGCCGGAAGCTCGGCGACGTGATGATCATCGGGCAGGGCAGCCGCGGCGCGAATCCGCAGGGCACGGCGATCTGCGCGTTCGCCGCGCAGTTTGCCGAGGTGGAAGTGGACATGGAGACGGGGCGCGTGCGCGTGCTGCACGTCACCAGCGCACACGACTCGGGCCGCATCATCAATCCCACACTCGCCGAGAGCCAGCTCGAGGGTGGGATCATCCAGGGACTCGGCTTCGCGCTGTTCGAGGAGCGCGTGCTCGATGCGAGGCTTGGCATCTCCATGAATCCCACGACCCACGACTACAAGATTCCGACGATTGCCGACGTCCCGGTGATCGAGGCGTTCTTCGTCGCGAGCGCCGACGTGGTCGCGAATCACACTGGCGCACGCGGAATCGCCGAGGCGCCGATCATCCCGACGGCCCCGGCGATTGCGAATGCGGTATTCGATGCGATCGGCGTCCAGGTGGGTGAGATTCCTCTCACCCCCTGGCGTGTGCTTCGCGCGATTGCACTAGGGAACGATCACACCTGAGATCGCGGTGTTCAGTGCCGTGATGTCCGCACCCGGGTCGCGGCCGTCCGTTCCCTTCAGGCGGTAGGCGCTCGACGCCGTGAGCTGGTAGTCGCGGGCGCCGGCGTTCTGGAAGCCGATGAGCGCCGTGCTGGCTGGGTAGAAGTTGCCTGTGGGATAGCCGTCTGGCGTCGGAATGACGAGCACGTTCCCGGAGAATGCTCCGTTGGGCATGAAGCCCGTGAGACTTGCGCTGCCAGAAGCGTAGCCTGCGCCCTTTACGCCGTAGGCACCGCCGCCCATCACGTTGTCGCGGATGGAACCACGGATCACCGCGCCAGCCGGGCCGCCGAACGTGAGCGCGGAGTTCGTCGAGCCCATGATGGTATTGTGCGCGATTACGAGGTCAGCCGGATCGCCGTTGATAAGCAACCCGCGTCCGTCGCCGAGGAAGTTTCCCGCGTTCACGATCACGAGCACGTTGTCCATGACCGTGACGCGCTGGAGATGGACGGTCGTGGGGTGAATGTCGGGCGAGCCCGACAGGATGAAGCCACTGCCCACGTTCCTGATGATGTTGTAGCGAATCGTCACGTCCGAGCTGCCGCACGCCGTGCAGGCCCCGTTCTGGTTCGTGGACTTGATATTGAAGGCGTTGCCGCCCTGTCCGTCCTGCCAACTGCCGTCGAGGATGTTGCCCTCGACCAGCACGCGCGCCGCGCTTTTCAGCTCGAACAGGTTCTTCACGAGCCACTTGCCCTTCCACGTCGTCGGCTTGAAGAGGTGGTTGCGGCGGATCTCGATGTCCGACGTGATCATGTTCGTCACGCCCGGATCGGCGCCGCCGAACATGATGTTCTCACCCGAGCCCTCGAGGTAGTTGTTCACGATCTTGAGCGGGCCCGGGCTGTTCCATGCGGCGATCGCCTGGGCGTCCGTGCCGGCGTCGTGGCAATCGCTGATGTACGAGTCGATGACCGCGGAGTGCCCGGAGTTGAGCGTGATGCAGCGGCGCACCGTTCCCGTGGCCGTGCCGTGCACGAAGGAGCGGTCGATCACGAGGTGATGCGGCACCTGGGCGAGCGTGGTCTGCTGGCCGTCGAAGCGCACGAGGCCAGTGTTCGCGATCGTCGCGGGCACCGAGACGTCGAGGCCGATCAGGCGATAGTGATGCGCACCGGCCGCCGTCGCGATGGCACCCTGGTTGTTGATGCTCAGGAGCTTCGGCAGGTTCACGGCGCTCGCGATCGTCGGCGTCATGCGCGCACCCTCGGCCGGCATTCCGCTCATGCTCGCCGGGCGGATGGTGATCCAGTCCGTGCTCGTGCTGTTCTTGTTCGGCAGCACGAAGTTGCCGCTGAAGGTCGCGCCGTTCTCGAGTTGGATTACGTCACCGGGCAGCGCGCTGTTCAGTGCGTTCTGCAAGTTGCCGCCGGCGGCGACGCTGATGACCTTGCCGCCCAACGCGGGCGCCGCTGGCAGTCTCGTGTCCACGTACACCTGTGGCAACGTTGCCATCGTCTCGCCGGTGACGGGCGGTGTCGGAGTCGGTGCGGGAGGCACGGTGACCGTGACCGATACGCTGCCCGTCACGTCGCCGTTGCGGGCCGTGATCTCGCTCTGGCCGGGCGCCACGGCAGTGACGATGCCAGTCGGGGATACCGTCGCGACCGTCATGTTCGAACTGGCCCAGGTCACCGGGCGATCCGTCAGGACGCTGCCTCCCTGTCCATACACCGTGGCAGTTGCCTGCGTCGTGGCACCCACGATGACGGGCGAGCTTCCCAGCACGACCGTGATGCTACGCACGGGCACGTTCGAGGTTATCGCGGCGTCAGGACTGAAGGAGGTCGGCCCGCCGTCATTGCTGCAGCCCGTCAGCTGCAGGCCAAGTACGAGGGTGACCAACACGATCGACCGGACGCGGACAACGCACGCGCGAGAGGTCGTGGAGTGGAGCATTTCGCCTCGCTTTCTCATTAGGTGCAGCTCTGCTGCTGTGACAGCAGTCACAAGTTATCAGGAGGGTGCTCTAAGGCACCGGCAACACTAACAACGACGGGTTGCGGGCTACGGTGTCCCTCATCACTCAAATTCAGGTAATTTCGGCGAGTCCTAGCGGGCGCCATGCTGTTGTCGCACTCAGCGTCCGATACGTTGCTCGAGTTTGGCGGGTGTGTCCGGAAGTCAGTTGATATTCAGGCGGTGCCTCTGGGAGTTGTCTCACGCTGAGGCGGTGAGGGACGCGGTGATCTTCGTCGCCAACGCGCGCTCCAGCAAGGGGGAAGTCGCGTCAATGTCTCCTCCAGCCCTTCCTCGAGACTCCGCGCCGCCGACTCGATGGATGCGACACGTGCGGATGGAGCTCCGGGCGCTCGAACCACCCGCTAGCGCCACGGCGGAGCGGCGCCCTTCTTCTTCGCGAGGTCCGGATTCTCGCGGTACAGCGTGCATGTGCGGCCGATCGTCTGCACGACGTCGGCGCCGAGCTTCTCCGCCATCATGTGCGAGGCGTCCTGCGGCTTCATGTCCGTGGATTTCGCAAGTGCGATCTTCACCAGCTCGTGCGTGCGCAGCGTGTCGTCGATGGTCTGGAGCAGCGCATCGGTGACGCCCTGGTGCCCTACGTGAACGAGCGGCGAGAGGTGATGCGCTTCCGCGCGAAGCTCGGCGCGTTCCTTCGAAGTGAGTGTCATGGCCGTGCGATTTCGCGCGTGAGAATGATGAGCGGATATGGATTGATCGGGTCGCCGTCCCAGTACTTGCCGTCCGGCGGCATGCGCATCACCTGGAAATGCAGGTGCGGCGCATCTTTCGGCGCATTGCCTGTCGTGCCGACGTAGCCGAGCGTGTCGCCTCGTGCGACCACGGCGCCCTGCACTGCCCGGGTATGATACGCGTCGAGATGCGCATAGTAGTACACCACGCGCCCCTTCGGATCGGTGGCGTAGATGATGTTGCCGCCGAGCGAGTTGGCGCTGACGCGGAGGATGCGCCCGTCATCGGCGGAGAGCACCGGGGTGCCCCGCGGCGCCATGATGTCGAGCGCGCGGTGCACGCGCCCACCGTTACGCCCCTCGTCGAATGTGTCGCGCAGCCCTTCGGCTGTCGCGCCGGCCACGGGAATTTCCATCCCGCGCTCGATGAGGTAATCCACCGCTTCGGCACTGGAGACATCCGCGCGCGGCGCGGGCGCGGACGCTGCTCCCGCGAGCACGACGCGCGGTGCGCGAGCCGGCGCAGGGGCGGAGTACACGCCACGCGTGCACGCGGCTGCTATCAGCGGCAGGAGGATGAGAAGACGACGCATCACTGATCGAGACGCATGGAAGGACGGGCGGTCACGACCCGCGGGCGGGGGACGCCACGGGCGGCGGGTGGCGTGCGGCGGGTGGCGTGCGGCGTACGGCGTACGGCGGACGATTGGCGGTTGCGTTTGCGTTTACTTCAACGCCGAGCGCGTTGCGCGTCCCGTCCGCCGCACGCCGCACGCGTCCCGGAGCGCTCTCCGCATTCCGTCCCGTCCGCCGCACGCGTCGCGTAGCGCCTTCACGGGATGATCAAGACTTTCCCGGTGGTTCGTCGCCCTTCCAAGGCCCGGTGCGCTTCCCCGACATGGGCGAGTGGGACCTCCCGATCGATTCGAAGCTTCAGTGACCCATCCAGGATCCAGCTGAAGACGTCCCCCGCACGCCATGCGAGCTCGTCTCGTGTCGCGACATAGTGCGCGAGTGTCGGCCGCGTCAGGAATAGCGAGCCCTTCTGGTTGAGCACGTTCGGGTCGAGCGGCGCAACCTGCCCGCTCGACTGCCCGAACAAGGCGAGCAACCCTCGAGGGGCGAGGCAGTCCAGGCTCCCGAGAAACGTCGTCGCGCCAACAGAGTCGTATACCACCTGAACGCCTGCGCCCCCGGTGATCCGGCGCACTTCGGCCACGAAGTCCTCGCTGGTATAGAGGATCGTTTCGTCGGCACCAGCATCACGTGCGAGGATAGCCTTCTCCGGGGTGCTCACCGTGCCGATGACGTGCGCACCAAGGCGCCGCGCCATCTGGCAGAGCAGCAGCCCCACCCCGCCAGCCGCCGCGTGCACCAGGCAGCGATCGCCCCCTTTGAGCGCGAACACCGACGTGACGAGATAATGCGCGGTCATTCCCTGCAGCATGGCCGCCGCGCCGTCGCGCGCGGAGAGTGCATCCGGCAGATGCACCAGTCGGTCCGCCTTTGCCACGGCAAGGTCGGCATACGCGCCGACGAGGCCCTGCGACGCGACGCGATCGCCGACCTTCACGCTGAGCACGCCCGCACCGACTGCGACCACGGTGCCAGCCGCCTCCGACCCGGGCGTGAACGGCAGCGGCGACTTGTAGAGGCCCTTGCGAAAGTAGACCTCGATGAAGTTCAGCCCGATCGCCTCGACCTGGACGACGGCTTCTCCTTCACCCGGCTGCGGATCGTCGATGATCTCGAGCCGCATCACTTCCGGCCCGCCCAACTCATGGACACGAATGGCTCGCATGCCGGAATCTACGAGATGCACCTCACGCCGCACCCTCGTGCATCGGCCGCGATGGCTGGTAGACGAGAACCGGCAGCATGTACGCGTCCCTTGGCTCGGCTGGCTTCAATACCGCCCACCAAAGGATGAATGGAACCGGCACCACCAGCGTGGCGAGCATGATAACCGTCACCGCCGCCGGTGCGAGCGCGAACCACTGGAGGACCAGGGCAAGCATGTAGACCGGGAGAGGGACGAACAACGTCGCCAGGATCGCATTCATCAGGCGGCGCCGGATCGCGCGGCGTGACGCCCGCGTCTCGCGCGAGATCCGCCGCGCCAACCCGTGCAACTGCGACAGACCAATCCAGAGGGCGCCCCAGGCAAGGGCGATCGTTCCCGCTGCGTGCCAGGACAGTCCGGCCAGCGTGAGACATCCGTACAGGGCCCACGCCGCGATGGGGCCGCCGAGAATTATGGAGGTGCTCGAGCGCATGTGACCGGGGTGGAGGCTGCGATGTCGCGCACGGCGCGCGTCGGTCAATACGCTCACTACCGCCCAACTGGATTTCAGCCTCCTAGCCGGCGAGCTCCTCGTCGGACGGAAACCCATGCAACCGGCGGGCGACCTTGCCCTCG
>JBKJMP010000021.1:0-25256 GCA_046596395.1 Gemmatimonadaceae bacterium | reverse complement strand
GAACCCGGAGCTCGGCAAGGGATTCATGCACATCACCGAGGGGTGGCTGCTTTTCCTGGTGTCGCTCGTCTGCATGGGCGCGGTCGCCTGGGTCGGAACGTTCGCGGAGAGCCGATTCCTTCCGCGCCCGCCGAACAGCGATCCCGAGCCGCAGCAGGGCATGCACGACTTCGACGAGGAGGGCCTGGTCTATGAGTAAGGGAATGGTGGTCAAGTACCTGCCGCCCGCGCTGCTGTTCGTGGGCTGCCTGCTGCTGCTGTCGTCGAGGTCGCAGACCGCCGTGCCGTTGGCCGGTTCGCTCCAGACCGTCCTCCCCAGCGTCGACGGCCTTCGGGTCACCAACCAGACCGTGGGTGACGAGGAGCGTCGCATCGCCGGCATGTCCGACTACGTCGCGCGCGTGTACTGGCGTCCGGATTCCACCGTCGCGTTCACCACGTATGTCGGCTACTACGATCGCCAGACGCAGGGGAAGACGATGCACTCTCCTCGCAACTGCCTGCCGGGCGCCGGATGGGAGATCCTCAAGGCGGACACGGGCAGCATCGTCGGCAACGGCGTGCGCCACGTGGTGAACAAGTACACGCTCAAGAACGGCGCGACGCAGGCCCTCGTGCTCTACTGGTACCAGGGGCGTGGGCGTATCGTGGCGAACGAGTACGCGGTCAAGTGGAACCTGCTCAAGGACGCCGCGCTCGAGGGACACACCGAGGAGGCACTCGTGCGCCTCGTGATCCCGCTCGAGCGCTCGACCACGCAGAAGGCTGGTGGTCTCGAGCGCGCATTCGCGGATGCCGAGCGCCTGGGCCAGGAGATGGGGGCGCGCCTGCTCACCGACGTCTCGAAGGTGATCCCTGCCCGCGACGCCGTGGCGGCGATGCCTACGACCGAGTCGTCACTCGCGATCCTGAGCCGCTGATCGCGGGCGGGGTGCGTCCCGCCGCGACGTGCTGCGTGAGCAGGTCGAGGAACTTCATGGCCTGCGCCCGGCGATCGAAGCGTCCGTCTCGGCCGATCGCCTGAGGCTGGATGCCGCGCGAGAACTCCTGAAAGCGGGTCAGGAGTACGGCCGCCATGCCCTCGATGTCCTCGGGATCGACCAGGTCGGCGTCGGTGTCACGCAGCAGGCGGCCTGTCGCGCTCTCGGGCGTCGCCAGGACCAGCATCCACGCATCGAAGCGCAGATACTCGTAGATCTTGGCCGGCACGGCAAAGTCGCTGTCCTGCGGCAGGCTGAGGAGCATGGTGGCGCCGGCGAGGAACTCCAGCGCCTCTTGCCGAGGCAGGAGTCCGCCCACGTGTACGTGGTTGCCAAGGCCCTCTTCCGCCGCAATCTGCAGCGTGGGGGTGCCGGAGTACGACGAGACCTGACCGATCAACTCGATGCAGAATTGGTCGGGGGTGAGCCGGAGCTCGGCCATTACCCAGCTCGCTGCGCGGAAGACGAGCCGCGGGTCGCGGTCGATGTAGATCGACCCGGCGAATCGAAGGCGAAAACAGGAGTCTCGCCTCGTGGGAGGGAGTGGCTCGTCGTCCGTCCCGTTGCGCACCACGTAGATCTTTTCGGCGCTCTCGGGGTAGGCGCCGCGCATGGCATCGCCGCTCGCTTCCGTGTTCATCGTGATGAAGGCGGCCTCGCGGACGACTCGGCTCTCGTAGTGCGAGGCGAGCCGGAGCCAGGTCGGGCTGGCGATGGCCTCCTGCACCCGCTGCAGGAGACTCCAGGGATCGCGAAGATCCGCCACGTGGGGGATGTCCGTGCGCCGCGTGACGAGTCGCCCTGCCTCGTGCGCCATGTGTGGCGGGCCGGACGAGACGACGGCGACGTGGCGCGCGCTGCGCGCGAGGCTCGTGGCCAGGGCCGCAGCGTCGTGCGCCCAGTTACGTCCACGCGACACGTCCACCCACGCCAGGTACGCGCGCACGGCCGCCCGGAGGCTGGGCGGCTGATGGGCGATTTCCGACGGTGAGAGGGCGTACACCTCCGGCGCCGCACGCGAGCCGATCCACCCCCGCAGGATCGGCCAGGCCCGTTTCTGGACGCGTTCCACCAGCGTTTCGCGGTCAGGTACCGAGTAGATCCGCGTGCCCGGCGGGAGCCGCTCGAGCCGCGCGAGGTCGAGCTCCTGTTCGCGACTGAACTCGCGAGCGATGACGTCGATCACCCAGCCCTTCTCCGCCAGCACGAGCGCCATGGCCTGCCAGCGCAACCCTCCCACCGAGTAGTCAGGCGGAAAGTTGTAGCTGATGAGGAGCAGCCGGCGCGCGTCGGGCGGCGCCGGTTCGGGTGACTCGTAGAACAACGGGCCCGTCGCGACGCTCGCGATCGCCGGCAGCTGGGCAGACGTTGCGCCCGAATCCCGCTCGGCTCCAGGCGCTTGGTTAGGCATGGCCTACCAGTGCGCCGTCTCCGCCGCCGAAATCACGCCCGCCAGATGGCGCGCGCAGGAAATCGTCGTGGAAATGTCGGTCAGGGGAGGTCAGGCGGGTCTCCAACGGGCGTGCCAGAAGTATCGAAAGGTTCGCGAGGGCTATCCGGGCAATCTACGCTGCCGCGCTCGCCCCCGAGGAGGAGTGACGTCTTTCTCGTCGATCGCGCCTTTCTCGGCACCGACGCGGCCTAACTTCGGTCACGATGGCACCTTACGCAACCACGAAAGCGGCCTTCGAGCGTGTGAATGTCGGCCGCGTGGACTAGACAAATGTGTATTGTGCCGAACTCTCGTCGTCGCAATCTTTGTCTGTGAATTTACGGCCTCGACCATTGGGACGACTGATCGGCTCGGTCGTCATGGGAGAAGTAATGCCGTCGCCCTATCCACTCCTCCGGCGTCGGCCGGACGAAGACCACCCGGTTGGTGTCACGGGGTCTTCCTCCGCCTAACTCATCACGGTACGAGCGTCACCATGACGCTCCTTCGCGATCACGTCGCGGAGTACATTGCTGACTTTTTCCGACGAAGGTGGCCAGATGCGCAGGTTCCTCTTGAAGGGCGCGCTCGCCTTGGGTGTGGTGACGCTCGCTTGCAGTTCCGGCGACATTACGGCTCCAGGCACTGAGACGGTCGGCAATGCAAATGTGCCGGCGTCGGTGGTGATCACGTCACCGGCTTCATCGGACATCCTCATCGGGTCTGTCGTGAACCTCGTGGCCGCTGTAAGGAACGCGAGCGGCCAGGACATCAGCAATATCGCGATCACGTGGAGCAGCTCCGACGCGACGGTGGCCTCGGTTTCGTCGGCGGGCGCTCTCACGGCGCTCAAGGTCGGCACCACGCTCGTCACCGGCTCCGCCTCGGGGCGCAGCGCCTCGATCACGATCAACGTGAAGGCTGTCCCGGTCAGCCAGGTCGCGGTCACCATCAAGACAAACCTCATCGTTGGCGAGTCTGCAACGGCGGTGGCCACTCCGACCGACGCCAGTGGCAACGTCCTCTCCGGCCGCGCCGCCTCGTGGACGAGCCTGAATCCCGGCGTCGCGATCGTGTCGCCGACTGGCGTCGTGACCGCCATCAGCGTCGGCAGCGCCTCCATCGAGGCGGTCGTCGACGGGGTCATCGGATCGGCGAACGTCGTCGTCGCGCACGCTCCGACGCTGATTGGCAGCATCAACGTAACGCTGGCGGATGGCATCCTCCGCTCGGTCAGCGCAACCACAGTCGCAACGGCGAGTGTGCTCGACCTGTCCGGCAACACCCTGACGAATCGCGTCATCACGTGGACGAGCTCCAACCTCCAGGTCGCGACAATCTCGCAGCTCGGCATCGTCACGGCCACCGGCCTGGGCACCGCGGTCATCACGGCATCGAGCGAAGGCAAGAGCGGATCGGCCAGCGTCGTCGTCGTGTTCCCGGTTGGGCAGCCGATTGGTACCGTCAGCCTCTCGACCAGCAGCCTGACGCTGAACCCCGGACGTTCGTCGCAGCTCAGCGCGACCGTGCGCGACATCAACGGCAACATCATTACCGATCGCCCGACGGTCTGGCAGTCGTCCAACCCAGCAGCCTTCACCGTCACCCAGACCGGCCTCGTGACGGCCGTCGCGTTGGGCTTCGGGCTGGTTTCGGCGACCACGGAGGGCCGCACCTCGAGCGTGACCGTTCAGGTCGTCGCCGCGCCACTCGCGAGCCTGTCGCTCGCCGGCACGAGCGTACTGCAGCCCGCACAGACGTCGCAGCTCACGACACTCGTTCGCGACGTCGACAACAACATCGTTTCCGGCGTGGAGGTCCTCTGGTCGAGTTCCGCGCCTGCCGTTGCGACCGTGGGCGCGATTACTGGTCTCGTCACCGCGGTGGGCCGCGGCACTGCCACCATTACGGCAACGAGCGGCATCGTGAGCAGCACCATCACGATCACCGTTCCGCCGGTGGCCATCATCAACGTGACCGCGCCGGCCGTGCGCCTCCAGCCGACGCAGACCACGCAGGCGGCTTTCGCGCTCTTCGACGCATCCAATAATGCCGCCACGAATCGCGCGGTGGTCTGGGCCAGCTCCGCGCCCGCCGTCGCAACGGTTTCGACGGCGGGACTCGTGACGGCCATCCGGGCGGGCACCACGAACATCACCGTCACGAGCGAAGGAGTGACGGGCACGCTGGTCATCACCGTGCCACCTGTTGCCGTGATCAACGTGACGGCCCCGTCCGTCCGCCTCCAGCCAACGCAGACCACGCTGGCCACCGGTGCAATCCTCGACGCGCTCAACGCACCCGTCGCCAACCGGCCGAGCGTCTGGGCGAGTTCGGCGCCGGCCATCGCGACGGTTTCCGCCACGGGCCTCGTGACGGCCATCGCTCCCGGCACCACGAACATCACACTGACCAGTGAAGGCATCACGGGCACGCTCGTGATCACGGTTCCGCCGGTGGCGACGATCAACGTTACCGCCACCGCCGTCATCCTGCAGCCCACGGGCACCGCGCAGGCGACGGGTGTGCTGCTCGACGCCCTAAACGCTCCGGTGTTGAACCGCACGAGCGTATGGGCCAGCTCGGCACCCGCGGTCGCCACCGTGTCGCCGACCGGCTTCATCACGGCCGTCGCCGTTGGAACGGCGAACATCACCCTCACGAGCGAAGGCATCACCGGCACCCTCGTCATCACGGTGCCCCCGGTGGCCACGGTGACCGTCTCCGTCGGCACCAACTTCCTGCTCGTGGGGCAGACCACGAACGCCACCGCCACGCTGCGCGACGCGAGCAACAACCTCGCGACCAACCGCGCCGTGACCTGGAGCAGCGGTACCCCCGCCGTCGCCACGATCTCGCCTCTCGGCGTGATCACCGTCGTCTCGGTTGGCACGACGGTCATCACCGCGACGAGCGAAGGAAGAACCGGCACCTTGACGTTCACCGTGGTGCCGCCGGTCGGCAGCATCGTCGTCACCTCGAGCGTCACGCAGCTGCTGGTGGGCCAAACGACGCAGTTGAACGCGACGATCCTCGACACGTTCGGTGCCCCGTATGTCGGCACGCGGACGTGGTCGTCGAGCGACCCCGCGCGCGCCACGGTCTCGCAGACGGGCCTCGTGACGGCAACCACGTCCGGATCGCTCGCCAACGTTACGTTCTCCGTCTCGGCTGGTGGCGTAACGCAGGGCCGCGCCATCGCGATCGTCGGTCATCCGACTGAGACGCTGGCCGAGTTGCCGCGTGTGTTCCTGAACACGGCAGCGCCAGCGGCGCCGGACGTGGGTGGGCGGGTCTTCAGTGTGCCTTCCAATGCGAACCCGGTCACCGCAGGTCAGGCGTTCCAGACCGCGCTGAATTCGGCGGTGCCCGGCGACGTTATCGAGCTCGAGAACGGCGGCGTGTTCACCGGCAACTTCAGGCTCAAGAACAAACCGAACACGGGCAAGTGGGTGACCATCCGCCCGCAGGTGATGACGAACATGCCGGCGGAAGGTGTACGCATGACGCCCACCATCGCCGCGCTGGTGAACCTGCCGAGGCTGATCAGCCCCAACAATCAGGGCGCCATCGAGTCGGATGCGGGCGCGCACCACTATCGCATCATCGGCATCGAGGTCACGGTACCCGCCACCGTCCTGAGTACGGGGCTCGTCCGCTTCGACGCGAATCAGACCACCGCCGCGAACACCCCGCACAACCTCGTCCTGGACCGCAGCTATGTCCACGGCACGGCCACGGGATCGGTCACACGCTGCGTCGCGTTGAACTCCGCGACGTCTGCCGTCATCGATTCGTGGCTGAGCGACTGCCATTCGACCGGTGACGCGCAGGCGATTGGCGGCTGGGCGGGCCCCGGGCCGTACAAGATCGTGAACAACTACCTCGAGGCGTCGGGAGAGAACATCATGTTCGGCGGCGGCGACCCCGGCATCACCAACCTGATTCCGGCCGACATCGAGATCCGCCGGAACCACTTCTTCAAGCCGACGGCGTGGAAGGGCAATCCGCTGTTCGTCGTCAAGAACCTCTTCGAGCTCAAGGCAGCACAGCGCGTCCTCGTGGAGGCGAACATCTTCGAGAACAACTGGGCGGATGGCCAAGGTGGCAATGCGATCAACATCAAGTCCACGAATCAGGGTGGCACGTGTGGCGGGTGCGGCACCACCGACGTGACCTTCCGGCTCAACCTGATCCGCAACGTCGGCAGCGGATTCGTCATCTCGGGGGCGCCGGACGTCTTCCCCACCACGCTGCACGCGGCGCGCATCACGGTGACCGACAACGTCATGATGGGTGTCAGCACGGGCATCTTCAACGGCGACGGCCGCGGACTGCTGCTGAACGGTGACGTGGCCGACCTGGTCTTTGCGAACAACACGGTCATGGATCCGTCGTCGGGCGCCGTGGTCTTCGGTGGGGGTGGTGCGGCGATCCGCGCCACCATCCGCGACAACATCATCGGTGGCGGTGCGTCGGGCGTGAAGGGGAGTGGCATCGCCGGGGGAACGGCGTCGATCAACACCTTCATGCCGGGGGGCGTGTTCGCGGCCAACGCCATTACCCTCTCCTCCGCGGCAGGCTACCCAGGCAATAATGACTACCCCACGAGCGCCGCGGCGGTTGGATTCACGAGCCTCACGGGCCTCGACTTCCGTCTCGGCACCACGAGCACCCTGCGCAACAGGAGCACCGAGGGGCGCGACATCGGCGCGAACGTGGCGGCGATCAATGCCGCGGTCGCGGGAGTCATCGTTCCCTGACCTTCGACACGGCACCGGCGAAAAATCCGCGGGCACGTGCCCGCGGATTTTTTGTACGCCCGCAGCGTGCGTCGAGGGTCCGCCCATGACTCGTCCCACTCGCGTCGTTTTCTTCCTCGACAGCCTGGGGATGGGCGGTACGGAGATGAATGCGGTGCGCGTCGCGGAGCGGCTCGACCCTGAGCGGATCGCGCTGTCGGTGGCGTGCTTTCGTGGCGATGGGGACCTCCGCCCGCGGCTCGACGCTGCGGGCATTCCAGTGCATGTCTTTCCGCTGCAGGGCCTGTTGTCGCTGTCCATGGTTCGCGCCGGTCGGGCTTTTCTGCGTCACCTGCGCGACGAGCACGTCGACGTGGTGCATGCGCACGACCGCTACGCCAACATGTTCGCGATCCCGTGGGCGCGCCTGGCCGGCACGCCGGCGCTCGTCGCGAGCAAGCGGTGGGGGAACATCAGCCGGGGCCATGGCACGGGAAACCGGTTCGCCTACCGACTCGCGCACCGGGTGCTCGCCAACAGCGAGCGCGTCGGGCAGTCGCTCACGACGGAGGACGGGGTGCCGCCGGATCGCGTCGTGGTGATCCCGAACTTCGTCGATGACGCGGCGTTCGACGTCCCGTCCGCGCAGTGGACGCGCGAACAGCGGCGCGCGCTCGACGTGCCCGACGACGCCCTCGTCATCGGCATCGTCGCGAACCTGCGCGAGATCAAGGACCACCGGACCTTGTTCGAGGCCATTGCCCGCATCGCGCCCCGCTTCCCCACGCTGGTGCTCGTCCTGGTCGGCAGTGGCCCGTACAGGCCAGCGCTCGAGGCGCGCGTCGCCGCACTGGACCTCGGACACATCGTACGCTTCGCTGGTGCTCGGCCCAATCTCCCGAACCTGCACCGGGTGTTCGACGTCTCGGTGCTCTGCTCGTGGAGCGAGGGGTTCCCGAACTCCATCGTCGAAGCGATGGCGGCCGAGCGTCCCGTGGTGGCGACGTCGGTGGGCGGGATTCCCGATGCAGTCGAGCACGAGCATACTGGAGTGCTCGTCCCGGCGCGGGACGTGGCGGCCCTCGCCGCAGCGCTCGAGCGCCTGCTTGCAAGCCCGTCCTTGCGCGCGGAGATGGGCCGGCGCGGCCTGGAGCGCGCCAGCTTACGCTTCACCGCTGCCGTCGTGCTACCCAGTGTGACTGATTTCTACGCCCAGCTCACTGGCTCCCCCTTCCAATCGCGCTGATCGATTCGTGAGTTCGAAACCGCTCAATGTCTTCGGCGCCGGATGGCGCGAGCTGACGCATCGCCCGCCGTCGCAGGTCCCGGCGCTCGACGCGCTGCGCGCCGCCGCAGTGCTTCTCGTGATCGGGTCCCATTACGTCACGTCGTGGGGCCATGCGGGCGGCGCCGACCTCGCCCTCGCTCGGAGCGCGATCTTCAACTTCGGATGGACGGGCGTCGACCTGTTCTTCATCCTGAGCGGGCTGCTGATCGGCAAGCAACTGTGGCGTGAGCTCGACCAAACGGGCACGGTGCGCGTACCGCGATTCCTGCTACGACGCGGATTCCGCATCTGGCCGCTCTACTTCGCCACACTGGCGAGTCTCCTCGTCTTGTGGCCGGGGTCGCGGCTAGAGTGGGCCGACTGGCTCTTTCTCTCGAACTACGTCCCAACCGCCTACGGGCGCTCGTGGTCGCTCTCGACCGAAGAGCAGTTCTACATCGCGGTCCCGTTCATTCTCCTCTTCGGAGCGCGATTCCTCCCGCCCAAGGCACAGGCGTGGCCCATCATCGCGTTGATTCTCGCCGTGCCCTTGGCGCGATGGTGGCAGGCCAACCAGTTGCGACCACTCGGGCTCACGACCCGGGAGTTCAATGATGCACTGCACCTCCCGATTCACCTGCACTGCGAGGCACTGCTGATCGGGCTCCTGCTCGCGCTCATGAGCGCGAGGCATCCACACGTGTTTCGAACCGCTGGCCGCTGGGGGCTATCGAAAGTCGGTCTCGGGGTCTTCATCGCCGCAAGCGCGCTCGGCATTGGCCTGCGCGTGCTCGACAAGACGCTGTTCGCATTCCTGGCCCTCGGCCTGATCTTCGGGTCCCTGACATTCTTCGTCCTCTCCGACCGCTCGATCCTCACGAGGCCGCTCGGCTCGATGGTGTTCTATCCGATCTCGCGGCTCGCGTACGGCATGTACCTGAACCACTTCCATTTCTGGACGGGAAGCACCGCATGGACGATCGCGACCTTCTCCGGCGTCTTTCATCCGCTGGTCGTGTTCGCGATCGGGCTCGTCGTCGGGACGGGCGTGTCCATGCTGGTCGCGACGATCACCTTCCTCCTGATCGAGCATCCATTCCTCATGCTGCGCGAGCACTGGCTCGGTGAGCGGAAGGCGGCGGGCCGCGGTGGACCGTTGCAGGGTGCGCCGCGGTATGATCGGGTCGACCTGCAAACGCCCGAGTCAGTCGTGAAGTAGGAGCGCTCAAACCGCGGAGTTCCATGCGCGAGACCTTCGTTGGCCCGTTCGTGTTCGCCGCAGTGGTCCTCGCGCCGTGGAGCGGCGCCCACGAGCGCATGCTTCTTGCGCAGGCCTCAGCGACGTCCCCCGAGCTCCCGCGCGTCACCCTGACGACGACGATGCCGAGCCCTCGCGGCCGCACGATCACCGTGGGAGCCGGGGGCAATTTCCAGGCAGCGCTCGACCGCGCGAGGCCGGGTGACGAGATCGAGCTGCAGGCAGGGGCGACCTTCGCGGGGAACTTCAGCCTCCCGGTCAAGCGTGGCGCCGCGCGGATCCCCGGAACCGATGACGTCATTACGGTGCGCAGTTCCGCGCTGGCGCGGCTTCCGGAGGGGAGACGCGTCCGGCCTGCGGATACCGTCCACATGGCGCGGGTCATCACGCCGCGGAACGGTGCGGAAGCCATCGGCACCGTCGCCGGGACTGCGGGCTGGCGCTTCGCCGGCCTCCAGATCACCGCCGCGCCCTCGGTCACGTCACTCGGGCGGCTGGTCCGCTTCGGCGATGGCAATGCCAGCGCGCAGAAGACGGCGGCGAGCGTGCCGCATAATCTCGTCATCGACCGCAGCTACGTACATGCCGGTCCGCGGCTCGACATCAGGCGCTGCATCGACTTGCACAGCGGCGCCAGCGCGGTGATCGACAGCTACATCGCCGGCTGCCACTCCGCCAATGGCGACGCGCAGGCGATCGTCGCGTACAACGGACCGGGCCCGTACAAGATCGTCAACAACCACCTCGAGGGGACGGGGGAGAATGTGATGATCGGCGGCGCGAACGCCGCGGTCCCGGGACAGATTCCGTCCGACATCGAGATCCTGCGCAACTACTTCGTGAAGCCGCTCGCGTGGAAGGCCGACGACCCCAGCTACGCCGGAACGCAGTGGACGGTGAAGAACCTCTTCGAGCTCAAGATGGGGCAGCGCATACTCGTCGAGGGCAACGTCTTCGAGAACTCGTGGGAGAGTGCGCAGAATGGATTCGCCTGGCTGCTCAAGACCGACAACGAGCAACGGTTGCCCACGCAGGACGTGACCCTCCGCTACAACCTCGTGCGCGGCGCGGCCGGCGGTATCGCGCTCGGCGGCAACACGGCGCCGATGTTCCGGATCGCGATCGAGCACAACCTGTTCCTCGACATCGGCACGCCCAAGTGGGGCAAGTACGGCGGACGCCTGCTCCAGGTGCACAACGTCGAGGACCTCATCATTGCACATAACACCGGTTTCACCACGGGCGCTTTCCTCAGCATCGAACCGCCGCCGAGTCCGCGCCTCACGATCACGGAGAACGTGTTCGCCGTCGGCTCGGGGGTGAAGATGAGCGGTCGCGCGGCCGGGCTCACGAGCATCGCCGCCGGTGCGACGAGCTTCGTGTTCGAGCGCAACGTGTTCGTCGGCATCGATGCCACGAGCCACGGCCGAACGAATCACTATCTTCGCAGCCCGCGCGACATCGGCTTTTCGGCGCGCGACACGGACGACTATGCGTTGAGCAGTACGAGCCCGTTCGCGAAGGCCGGTGAGGGGGGGCGTGCTCTCGGTGCCGACGTCGCGGCCATTCGGCGACTCATCGAAGGGGTGAAGCCGTAGACAGAGCCTACCGCTTCACCGCGACGAGCAGCGCTGCGCGCGTCCGCAGGTCCGCATCCGGCAACTGCTTGAACGGCGACGTCACCTGCTCGCGCGTGAGGCCCTCCGTAATCGCGGGGTCCACGCCCACCACCGTGCACCCCACTGCGTCGAACAGCCGCACGTACTCCGAGAGCGGCGCGCGATTCACGTAGTACGGGCGATTGCCGCGAATCAACTTCCACGCGAACGACCCATACGCCCAGTGGTGATTCCACGCGGTCCCACCCGGGCATGAGAAGTCCACCTGGTGCGACATCACGCCCCCGGGCTTCAACCAGCTCGACATCGTCTCGAGGTTCCTGAGCAGGTCGTCGCGCGCCGGCACGTGATCCATGTCCTGTAACGTGACCTGCGAGATCACGAGATCGGCGGACTTCGTCGCGACGCTCTGTTCCGACCATGGGCATGAGTAGCGAATTGGCGAGCCGCCGGCGTTGGGATCGCGAATCGCCGCTCGGAGGCGGCCCACGTAGCTGTCCGACAGGCGCTCCTCGAGCACCGATTCGTCGAGCAGCCCCTTGGGGTAGGTGTAGTCCGGAAGGGCTGGCAGCAGTCGCGGAAAGGAACGCTCGTCGGGAATCGGCGCGCGGCTCCGCAGCAACCCGGCCAGCTCGTCGAGCACGCGCTCGTTCGTCGCGGCGCTCGCATGCTCCAGTACGTCGAGCCCGTAATACTTGTCCGCCCCGGTAAGGAGGGCGGCGAGCCCCAGGCCGATGGAGTCCCCAGGGCCCAGCTCCACCACCTCGCGCGGCCGGAACGGCGTCACGTGCCGCGCGATGATCGACAGGTGGCGCATCCATACCGAATAGCAGTACGCGCCGGTGGTCGTGCCGCCCGTGCCCGTGTAGGTGAAGAGCCGCGCAGGCAGGTAGCTCTTGAGGCCACCGAGGATGAGTCGCGCTTTCATGGTCCGCCTGCTCCGTTCATTTGGGGCGTTCGAGCACGCACCGCACGATCGCGGTGGTGAATTCACGCGTCAGCCGGTTCGCGATCGGACGCAGCTTGCCGATCGGCACCACCTCGATGCGCACCAACGTGAACGGCGTCGTGGCGACCAGCCTTTCGAAGCGCCCAATCGTCATCTGGTTCAACCCACCTTCCACCTCGCCGAACTTCCTCGCGCCGTCGGAGCGGATGTCCGACCGCCACCGCAGCAGCGCCGCCTCGCTGAAGACGAGATGTGCCCAGGGAAACACCGAGAACAGGTGGCCGCCGAGCGGATGGTACCAGGGCGGACCAAAGCTGATGAGCACTTGTCCACCCGGCCGCAACAGCTCGTACATCTGCATCAGGATGCCGCCGGGATCGCTGAAGTGCTCGAATGAATCCAGCGAGATGATGGCATCCACCTCGTGCGCTGGCGCCGCCGACCCGAACGTGCACGTGTGCGACACGCCGGCGGCCGCCGCGTTCTCACGTCCCTTCTCCAGCGACGCCTCGAGGATGTCGAGCCCGTAGACGGAACGCGCATGCGCGGCCATCTCTACGGCCTCCGTGCCGTACCCGCACCCGAAGTCCAGCACGTCCTTCCCCTCGATCCGCTTCAGCAGGTCATCCCCGAGCAGGATCCGGAGCTTGCTCGAGCCGGCATACGCGGCGCCGGTGAGACGACTCTTCGCGGGCGCGATGCGCTTCAGCACGCGGTACTGGAGCATCGTCCAGGCCGACTCGTCGTGTCCCATCGCGGCATCGTCTCGTCGAGTCATCGCACCCAACTTAGCCCCCGCTGCGAGGGGAGACAACGCGCGCGAGTACGGCCTCGAACTCGAGTGCCACGCTGGACCAGTCGAAGCGGGACGCCGTCGTGAACGCCGCGTCGGACACCGCACGTCGGCGGCGCTCGTCCCGCAGCAGCGTGATTACGCTCGACGCAAAGTCTGCCGGCGCATCGGCGAGCACGACGTCCGCGCCGTCAGTCACGTCAAGCCCTTCGGCACCAACGTGCGTGGACACGACGGGACAGCCTGCAGCCATTGCCTCGTAGATCTTGAGCCGAGTGCCCCCGCCGATGCGCAGCGGAACCACGAAGACGGCGGCCGAGTGGAGGTGCGGCAGCACCGACTTCACGCCTCCAACGATCTCCACCGAGTCCGACGCGAGCGCCTGGATTTTCGACGGCGGATTGCGACCCACCACCTGGAAGGTGGCCTCCGGTACGGCAGCGAGTACCGCCGGCCAGATCTCCGCGCAGAAGTGCTCCACCCCGTCGATGTTGGCCGGCCAGTCCATCGAGCCCAGAAACATCACCACCGGCTTCGGTGACACGCGCGTGCCCTTGAAGCGAAAGTGCTCGACATCGACACCGGTTGGCACCACGGTGATGTCGCAACCGGGCTTGAGCTGATCCATCAGGTCGCGATCGTGATTCGAGACGGCGATCACCCGGCCGAAGCGCGCAATCGTATCGCGCTCGTAGTGGCGCATCTTGGTCGCCTCCACCTGGAACACGAGCCGCTTGGCCGGATTCCTCTCGTAGCTCGCCTGTCGCGCCCACAAGACGCTTTCCACGTTGTGCTGAAAGAGCACCGTCGGCACCGGCAACGGCGTCGGGAAGTTCAGGGACGCCGCGAGGAAGTCACACACGGCGACGTCGAATCGCGCCGGCGTGAGGAGTGCCGCGACCTGCTCCATCACCGCGGGGTGGGTGAACTTGGTAATCGAGTACGGCTGCGGACGCGGGAAGCGAGCGGCGTAGTGCATCAGCTGGCCGATGGCGCCGCCGTAGCTCCCCATCGACACAGCCACCGCGCCCGGAAACTCGCGCTCCAGGTCGGCGTGATACGTCTCGTCGCGATCGCCGAGATAGTACGAAAGCAACGTGGCCTCGTGACGCGCCGCGAGACTCCGCAGGATGTTGTACGAGCGAATCTTCCCGCCGGTATCGACGGGAAGGAGCTTGCCTGCTTTCACCCAGAGAATCCGCATGCGCCGTCTACGCCGACATGCGCGACGCGTGGCTCGACGTCACCACCCCACGCCCTGGTAGGTGCTGTCCGACGTGCGCGAGCCGAACGCGCGAACGAGGTCCACCACCATCTGCCCTTCGCGCAGCGACGGCTGGATCCCGCGAAACTCGGGCGTGCCATTGCCGATGACGATGACGTCGCCGAACGCCACGACCTCCTGCACCGTGTTGCGCATCAACGACCAGATGTGCGGGATCTCGTTTTCGATGTACTCGCGGTTCGCACCGATGACGTTGGCATGCGACACGTGCCCATCGTAGATCGCGAGCTGCATCCCCTTGCCGATCAGCTTCTCCACGAGCGTCACGATCGGCGACTCGCGGAGGTCGTCGGTACCCGCCTTGAACGCGAGCCCCAGCACGCCGACACGCTTGCTGCCCGTCGCGCGCACCATGTCGAACGCGCGCTCGATCTGCTTCTCGTTGCTCGAGAGCGCGGCGAGCAGCACCGGCGTCTCGATGTCGAGCTGACGCGCGCGATACGACAGCGCGCGCAGGTCCTTCGGGAGACACGATCCGCCGAATGCAAAACCAGGCCGCAGGTACGTGGGCGCGATGTTGAGCTTCGTGTCCTCGCAGAAGATCTTCATCACCTCGTGGCTGTCCACGTTGAGCGCCTTGCAAATCGAACCGATCTCGTTGCCGAACGCCACCTTCAGCCCGTGGAAGCTGTTGCACGCGTACTTGACCATCTCGGCCACGGCCAGCGGCACCACGCGCACCGGTGCGTGCAGCCCCTCGTAGAGCGACGCCACCGACGCGGCACTGCGTTCGTCCCCCGCACCGATCACGGTGAACGGCGGATCGTCGAAGTCGCGAATCGACGTCCCTTCGCGGAGGAACTCGGGGTTCATCGAGATGCCGAAGTCCACCCCGGCCTTCTTCCCCGATGCCTCCTCGAGGATCGGCGTAATCACCTCGGCCGTGGTGCCCGGCAGCACCGTGCTGCGAATCACGACCGTGTGCCACTCGCTCCGGTCACGAAGTGCGGCGCCGATCTCGGCCGCGACGCGTCGCGCATACGCGAGATCTAACCCACCATTCGCCTCGCTCGGCGTGCCCACGCATACGAGCGAGATCTGCGTGTTCGCGATGGCGTGCGCGACGTCGGTCGTCGCCGTGAGGCGCCCGACGGCCACCATCTCCTGGACGAGCTCCCCGATCCCGTTCTCGACGATCGTCGCGACGCCGGAACGGATCATGTCCACCTTGCTGGCGTTCACGTCCACGCCGATCACCGAATGACCTTCACGCGCAAGACATGCGGCGGTCACGCAGCCCACATACCCCAGCCCGAATACGCTGACAGTGCTTGACATTGCCATTGAAAAAGGAAGTGCCCTAGGGAGCCTCTGAAATAATCACTCTAGTCATCAAACTCGCATGCTTCAGGGGTTGCCCTAGGCCGACATGGCCAGCGAGAATGCAGCGGGACGTGCAACCGCGGCGCGCAGGTCGTCGATCGGCTCGCCATCCAGCTGCATGCGCTGCCACATCTCGAGATTGATGAGCGACCAGAGCCGCTCGGAATGGTTCGCTTCGCCCGAGGCGTGACTCGTCACGAGGCGGCGCAGCGCGGACTCGTCGAACATGCCGCGCGTGAGCGACCGATGCCCCAGCACGAACTCGTCGAGCACGTGCCGGTACGGGCCCTTGAGCCAGCTGCCCACCGGGACCGGAAAGCCCATCTTCCGGCGCGACAGGATGTCCGGCGGAAGCACGCCTTCCATGCACTTCCGCAGCACGAACTTCGTCGTCATGCCGCGCACCTTCATGCGCTCCGGCATCCGCGCCGCGAACTCCACCAGCGGATGATCCAGGAACGGCACGCGGCTCTCCACCGAAGCCGCCATGCTCATCTGGTCCTGCTTCATCAGGAGCTCGTGCAGGTACGTTTTCGTGTCCACGTACAGCAGCTTGTTCAGCAACGTGCCCGCATCGCTCGCGGCGTAGTACCGCTCAGCGGTCGCGTACGGTGAGAGGCTGCCGAGACGCTGTCGCGCATCCGCGGACCAGAGCTCGTTCAGCCGGTGCCGCGAGAAGACCGCGAAATTGTCCATGTACAGCGACGTCACGTCCGCCGGCAGCGTGAGGAACGTGCGCGCCAGCTTCTGCCGCACCCGTGAGCTGCGCGGCAGTGACTCGATCGAGCGTCGAACCAGCGAGCGCCCGGCTCCGCCGACCATGCGCTCGTACGCCTGCCCGAAGCGCATGTTGTACGACGTCACGCGATACCGGTTGTAGCCACCGAGCACCTCGTCGCTCCCCTCGCCGGTGAGCACGACCTTCACGTACTCCGCTGCGAGCTTCGAGACGAAGTAGAGTGGAATGCTCGACGGATGCGCGATAGGCTCGTCCTCGTGCCAGATCATTCGCGGCAGTGCGTCGAAGAACTCCGCGGGCGACACGACCACCTCGCGATGCTCCGTGCGAAACCGCGTCGCCACCAGCCGCGCGTATGCCAGCTCGTTCGCACCCGGCTCGGCGAAGGCGACGGAGAAGGTGCGAATCGGCTCGTCCACGAGGCTGCTCATCACCGCCGTGATGGCTGCCGAGTCGATACCGCCCGACAGGAACGTGCCGAGCGGCACGTCCGACATCAGGCGCATCCGCACCGCGTTGCGGAACATCGCGCCGTACTCCTCCGTCACGGCCGCGTCGTCGCGCGTGTCCTCGCCCTCGTGCGCGAAGCTCAGGTCCCAGTACGGCGCGATCGTGATCTCGCCGTCGCGCCAGAGCAGCGTATGGCCAGCCTCGAGCCGCTGGATGCCGCGGTACATCGTACCCGTGCCGAACGTCGAATGGCTGGAGAGGTACTCGGGCAGTGCCGACTCGTCGAGCTCCGCGGCCACCGCACCACTCGCGAGCAGGCACTTGATCTCCGAGCCGAAGAACAGCGAGCCGTCCGGCGAGACGAAGTAGTACAGCGGCTTCACGCCGAAGCGGTCGCGTGCCAGGAACAGCAGCTCGCGGTGCTGGTCCCAGATCGCAAAGACGAACATGCCGCGCAACGCGGTCGGGGTCCGCACGCCCATCTGCTCGTACAGCTTCAGCACGCTCTCCGTATCGCAGTGCGTCCGATAGCGATGCCCCTCGGCCTCGAGACGTCCGAGGATCTCCGGGTGGTTGTAGACCTCGCCGTTGTAGACGATCTGGATGGCTTCATCGTCGCTCGCCATGGGCTGGTGCCCCGCGGCGGGATCGATGATGCTCAGGCGGCGATGCCCCAGCCCGATGCGCCCCTTCACGTACATCCCGGCGCCGTCGGGCCCGCGATGCGGCATCACGTCGCGCATGCGCTCGATCGTCGCGCGCTGAACCTCAGCGCCCGATCGAGACGACAGCGCTATTCCGCAGATGCCGCACATGACAACGTCCCTCGAGAGTCGTTGGCCTACAATTCCGCGAGCGCCCGGTCCACCGGCACGACTCGTCCTGCACCGACCAGCACCCAGCTCCCCGCCGCGTCTCGCACCGCCTCGACCGCGCCGTCGCCCTCGACGGTGAGTCCGTCAATGACCAGGCGAGCCCGCTCACCGAACAGCGCGATCCCCTCTACTGCGCCGTCGGTGGACGCCCGGCGAATCAGCGCGGCATCGCCATCCATGGACATCCCGGTCGTGCCGCTCCCTGCTCCCGCAGTGTCGAAGAGCAGCACGTCTCGCTTACCATGACGATCGATGACCACGCCGCGTCCCCGATCGGTGGCCAATTCGCTGACTGATATCGTGCCGGGCTCCCTGGCCGGGCAGAGCACCGTGATCAGGTCCCGGCGCCCCCTGCCCCGGCTCGTGACGCGAGCCTCCGGTCCCCGCTTGCGCACGCCGTACGCGGGGGAGACCCAGCCCTGCCCCCACCTCACGGACTCGACGTCTCCCGCCACGGCGAAAAATAGCCCGCTCGTACCGGACGCGCAGCAGGCTTCCATCCACGCACTCCGGTCGGAGAGCGACGTCACCACCGCGCCCATGGCTCCATGGTAATGCGCGACCGACTCGTGTTCCCCGTCGGTCAGCACCGTATCGAGCACGACCCAGTACTCGCCGCGGACGAACAGCACGCTGCGGCGATGCGTTGCGGGCGACGCCAGCCGCTCGAAGCCCGCATGGCTCGCGACCCAACGGTCCGTGAGCCCACCCGTCCACCAGGCCTCGAGTTCCCCGTGCGTGCGCACCGCCCAGGAGAACGGGCCAGCGGGCACCGCCGCCGACTCCCCATCTACCGTCACCGTGTTGTGCGCCGTGGAATGCCGAAGGGCGTCGCGCTCGGACGGAACCACGGTGTACGTGAAGGTGCCGGGATCCACGAGGAGCGGACATCCGTGCGCCCACACGGCGATCGCGAGCACGTCGGAGTGGGAGTGGCCGCAGCTCAGGGCGCCGAGCGGCCCGGCGTCGATCACCGCGTGCAGGGCATCAGGTCCCCATCCACTCCGCATGATCGCGTATCCGCCATGCGGGTACAGCGCCGACTCGCGCACCGGCGGCGCTCCCCTCGCCGCCTCGTCGATCACCCGTGCTGCCTCTGCGCCGAGCATCCAGAGCGCCTCCTCCGTGGCCCCTCCGGCCACCACGGCGAGCTCCGGCCGCCCAAGCGTGTGCGACGCGATCCCCAATGCCGCGCGTACGTCGCGCAGGTCGCGCGTCTCGAGATTCACGAGGCGCCCGCCGTCGTCATCGCCAATCAGCGGGATGCTGCCGTCCGGGCGGGTCACATCGGCGAGGTGGTCCATGAGCAGGACCATGCGGTCGCGCATCGTGGGAGGCACGGTCATTCCCGCCAGCTCGGCGACGCCGATCGCATGGAGGTAGATGTCGGCCGTATAGCGGTGGTAGTACGTCGTCTGCTCGAAGTACACGCCGTCCGGGTGCGTCTGGGCCGTCAGCTCGCGCTCGAGAATCCGCCAGCCTTGCTCGCGCCACCGCGACGATCGCCGGAACTCCGGCACCATCGCGCCGAGATACACGAGGCCGAGCGCCTCGCCCGTGAGGTGCGTGTTCGGGCTGAAGTATGTGGAAAGATGCCGCTCGAGATGCCGCCCGTGCAGGTAGAGGAACTTCAGCGCGCGGGCGAGGAGGTCAGGCGTCAACGCCGAGGCTCCACGGAACAGCTCGAGCGCCCACAGCCACGCGATCGCGCGGTAGGCCACCTCGAGGCTGCTCGCCCAGTTCACCCCTCGCTTCGGCGGATTCGCCTCCATCCAGCCAGCCAACTGATCAGCAAAGATCTCTGCATAGATGAGGCGGCCCGTCACCTGGAACGCTCGCCCCAGCACCATGAAGTGCTGATGCCGGTTGATCTCCCAGATCACCTTGTGGTCGCCGATCGCCGTCGCGTCGAGATACACGCTGCTCGGGATGCGACTCCAGTGTTCGAGGGGCGCACGACGCCCCGAGGTCGGGTCGAGATGCCAGTCGATCGGATCGCCGAACGACAGGTTGCGGAAGCCGAGAAGGTCGAAGCGGCCCGCAACGATCGCGTCGGCAGTCTCGAGCAACGCGCGTCGCGCATCCGCCCACCGCGGCGTGCCCATTTCCACAGCGCTCGATCCATCTCGCACACCGGGAAAGAAAGGCGGGCTGCTTCGGCCGGTGAAACGCGCGTGCAGCTGCTCGATCGAGTCGTCACCGCCGGTCACGCCGGCATCCAGCAACGCATGTAGCGCGCGGTCGTCAGGCTCCCGGCCAGCCGACGACAACCCGCGGTACTCGAGCTGCGCGGCGATGGCCTGGCCCGCGCGTTCACGAAGCTCTGCCATCGAGCTGCCGCGCACCTTCTGCACCGCCTTGAGGATGCGATCACGGCGCGACATCGTCATACGCCGGCCGACTGCGATGCGTGCAGCCCGCGATACAGCGTCTCCCACTGCACGGCGACCCGCTCCCAGAGGTAGCGCGCCAGGCACTCCTCGCGCGCGCGCATCGTGAGCGCGTGGGCCATCGGCTGATCGTCGAGCAGCTGAAGTGCGTGGCGCGCGAGTCCCTCGTGGTCGTCTCGCTCGACCATCAGCCCCGTCTCGCCGTGCGTCACGACGAACGGGATGCCGCCGGCGTTCGTGGTCACCACCGGAATGCCGGACGCAAACGCCTCGATGATCGAGGTCGGCATGTTATCGATATTTGGCGAGTTGAGGTAGACGTCCGCTGCGTGGTAGAACTCCCGCATGCGCGCCGGCGCGATCTTTCCCGCGAACTCCACGTGCCGCAGTCCAAGCTCCGTCGATAACGCCTCGAGCGCGCTGCGTTGGCTTCCGTCCCCCACGAGCGTGAGCGACGCCTCCGGAATCCGCTCCTGGATGATCGCGAACGCGCGCAGCGTACAGCCGATGTTGTACAGCGGCTCGAAGTTGCGGTTGCTGAGGAAACGTGGACGAAACTGCGTGCGCTCGCGGTACGAGATCTCGTCGAGGTCCACGAAATTTGGGATCGCCTCCGCGCGCAGCCCGAACTCGGAGAACACCTGTACGAGATAGCCGGACGGCACCACGATCGCGTGCGCGAGCCGCATGCTACGCACGGCGAATGCCGATCGAGCGAGGTGATCGGGTGCTTCGCCACTCCGGTAGTTGAGCACCACCGCCTTGCCAAACAATCGGCCGGCAATCAGCGCCGGCAACGGCGCGAGAAGATATGACGTGTACGACGCGGAGAATGCATGGATCACGTCATGGCGGCGCGTCCGCACGAGAAGCAGCGCGGCGTATGCGGCCTCCGTCACAACCGTTCGCACGTACTTGATGCGCTGCAGCAGCCGGAACGGACCCCACAGCCGTGGGTTCACCGGCAGGAAGCTGACGTCGATGCCCTGCAGCTGGCTCAAGCGCTTCAGCAGCCGGTCCGCCTGGATCGCCTGCCCGCCGAGAATGTCGAGCGATGGACCGACGAGGCAGACGTCGACGGGTGGTCCGTCGCTCACCGTGCTGCCAAAGCCGTCAGCGTGCTCGCCTTGAGCGCCACGAGCCACAGATCGAGGACGAGGATGCGCCAGATGAAGTGGCTGTGATCGCGGCGCGCGGCCATGTGCTCGCGCACCAGCCGATCCACGCTCTCGTAGTCCACGTACTCGTACACGGGACGGTCGGCGCCCATCAGCGTGTCGATGCGGTGACGCAGCTCGCCGCGCAGCCAGCTCCCGATCGGCACGGAGAAGCCATGCTTGGGCTGCGTGAGCACCGAGTCGGGCACCAGCCCGCGAATGGCCTCCCGGAGAATCCACTTGCCCGTGCCGTCGCGCCGCTTGAGACGGCCCGGCAGGGCCACGGCGAACTCCACGAGCGGATGGTCGAGCAGCGGCACGCGCGCCTCGAGCGACACGCGCATGCTCGCGCGATCGACCTTCGTGAGGATGTCACCCGGCAGGTAGCTCGCCAGATCCACCAGCGTCATCTGCGTCAGGAAGTCGCGCCCTTCCGCCGGCTCGAACCAGCGGTCCAGCAGCTCGTCGAGCGAATGTCCCTCGCCGACCTCGCGAAGTGCTCCTCCCTCGCTCACCGGCAACGCCTGCGCAACCGTCGCGGCGTACCGCCCGCGTCGTCCACGCGAAAGGTCGAGCAGTTTGTTGCGGCCGTACGCGGAATGCGCGAGGCGTAGCGCCGTCGCGCGCGCCAGCTTGCGTGCGAGGCCCGGCCGCAGCTCGCGGGCGCGCTCCATTACGCCATAGCGCGTGTAGCCGCCGAACAACTCATCACCGCCATCGCCCGAGAGGGCAACGGTCACGTGCTGCCGCGCAAGACGCGAGACGAGCAGCGTCGGGAGCGCCGACGAATCGCCGAACGGCTCGTCGTACGTGTCCACCATCTCCTCGAGCAGCGCATCGGCATCGGGCCGCACGATCAACTCGGTGTGCCTGGTGCCCAGCTCCCGCGCGACGCGCGCCGCATGAGGCGCCTCGTTGAACTCCTTCTCCTCGAATCCGATGGAGAAGGTCTCGACCTGCGTGGCACAGAGCCTCGTCATCTGCGCAACGACGGTGGAGGAGTCGATGCCACCAGAGAGGAACGCGCCGAGCTTCACGTCGGACATCAGGTGCACCTGCACCGAGTCGGCGATGAGCCGGCGCAGCTCCTCGACCACTTCACGCTCGTCCGCCACCGGCCGCTCGGCGCGCACGGGCGACCAATACTGCCGCAGCTCTGCGCCCCGCTGGGCGTTCCACGTGAGCACGTGGCCCGGCGGGAGCTTCCGCACGCCGGCAAATACGCACTCGGGATCCGGCACGTACCCGAGCGCGAGATACTCGTGAATGGCGCGCACGTCGAGCTCGCGGGGAAAGTGCTCGAGTGCCAGCAGCGACTTGAGCTCTGACGCGAACGCGATGCCATCCCGCGTGAGCCAGTAGTACAATGGCTTGATGCCCAGCCGGTCGCGCGCGAGCGTCAGCCGCTCGGCCGCGTCGTCCCAGATCGCAAAGGCGAACATCCCGCGCAGCCGCTCTACCAGGTTCGCGCCGTCCTCCTCGTAGAGGTGGACGAGCACCTCCGTATCGGCACGCGAGCGCAGGGTGTGCCGCGGCGCCAGGTCGGCGCGCAACGACTCGTGATTATAGATCTCGCCATTGTAGACCACGTGCACGGTGCCGTTCTCGTTCGAGATCGGCTGCGAGCCACCCGCCACGTCGATTACGCTGAGGCGCCGCATGCCGAGCGCAACGCGGTCGCCGATGTGCTGGCCCTCTTCGTCCGGCCCGCGATGCCGAATCGCATCGCACATCGCCGTCAGCTCGGCGCGCGCTTCGTCGCGCGACCGGCGCCAGCCCGCGTATCCCGTGATGCCGCACATGCTACGCTCCCGTGCTCATCGGCCGGTAGTTCAGGCGCGGCGGCTTGGACATCGCCCGCCGCATCCGCTGCATTCGCTCGGCGCGGACATCCGCCTCCTCATCGAGCAACTTCGCCGCCGAATAGACGAGTGTGATGTGCACGTAGGTCGGCACCAGTGATCCGTACGAACCCCAGATCCCCGCAACGAGAAATCCGAGCAGTCCCATCTCCAGGTAGAAAAGTTGCAGCGAAAGGGCGGGCTCCGCGGCCGCCATTCTCTTGCGCGCCCGCCGTGCGGTGTAGACGGTCACACCGATGATGCTCATGAATAGTGAGAACCCGATCACTCCGGTTTCCGCGAGCATCTTTAGGTACGTGGAATGCGCGTCGCGCCGGCCCCTGGCGAAGAGGTTTCCATCGCGCAGCGCGGTGATCTGATGCGCCAGCGGATACGCGCCCAGGCCCACCCCGGTAATTGGATTCTCCGAGAAGATGGTCATCGAAACCTTCCAGATCTCACGGCGCGATTTGGAGGAGCCTTGGTCCGAGCGCGTCAGGAGGTCCACCTCGGTCGGATCGAGCAGGCTCATGTCATCCGAAGTCGCCGTCGTGATCGTTGCGAACCGCGTCCAGGTCCGCTCCGGCGCCGTGAGGAAGATGATGACCGCCATCACTGCCATCATCGCCAGCTTTCGCGCGTCGAAGAAGAACTTGCGTCCCAGGAACAGGCCGAACGCGATCAGCGCGATCATCGCGCCGCGTGACTGCGTCAGGAAGATCACGACGAGGATCGTCCCGACCGTAACGCGAGTCCCGAGCTTCACCCACCAGCGATGCTCGACAGCCAGCACCGAGAGCGCGACGGACAACTGCAACAATGCCAGGCCAGCCAGGTCGTTGGAGTTCGAGTAGATGAAGTTCCAGAGGGCACGCCCCTGAAGGCGATTGCCACCAAGGTACCCGACGATCGTTCCGCGAAGGGGGAAGAAGAACCAGAGGATCGTGGTATAGACCACGATGAGCCGCAGGCGCGCTCGAGTCGTGATGACGTTCAATCCGACGAAGATCACCGCGCAGACCTTTGCGAACTCGTTGACGGCGTCGAGCACCGATTCGTGGTAGTCGGTCGTCGCCACTCCTACGAACGACCACGCCACAAGGCCAATGGCGCAGAGCGCAACGGGAGGCATGCGAAGCGCCTTTTTCTCGAGCGGCAGCGTGAGCAACGCCGTCGCCATCGATACGGTGCCGATCGGGAACTTGAACGTGATGGTCGCGAACAGGTAGCCGAGAAACCCGACGAATGCGGGAGTCCACTCGACGCCGAGGAACGGATTCGTGGAAAAGCCCCCCTGCGCGAGCGCGGCGGCCTTCTTCTTGGCCGCCTCGGCTACGGAGGGTGGAAGGGCGCGCCGGCGAATGGGAGCGGTCATTGGCTCGCTGAAGGAAAGGCGTTACCGCGTTCGTCATCCACTATTGACGACTGGCGCCCGGAAAAGGCGCTCGCCGCCGCGGAACCGTCGCGTGAAATTAAGCAAGGGGAACTGACTCACTGAATCGAGTCAGTTCCCCTATGCCAAACTTTGAGCGTCGATCGTCTCCCCCGCGTGCAACGGCGCTCCGCCCGCGAAGGACGACGCGGCACGGAAGGCTAGAGGCTGCCTCGCCGAAAGATCATCACGGGCAGCGTCATCGTCATGATACGGAGATCATGCGCGATGCTCTGGCGTTTCATGTACTCGAGATCGAACTCCACCTTCCGCCGGACGTCGTCGATACACGCATCGTACGCCTGGTTCACCTGCGCCCAACCCGTGATGCCAGGCTTCACGCGCTGGCGCATGGGATACTGCGGAATCGTCTGGCGCAGGTCGGCGAAGATCGTGGGGCGCTCGGGCCGCGGACCGACGATGTTCATGTCTCCACGAATCACGTTGATGAGCTGCGGCAGTTCATCCAGCCGCGTGCGCCGCAGGAAACCGCCGATCAGTGTCACCCGCGGGTCCCGCTTCATCGCCCACACCGCACGCCCGTCCGCCTCGGCGTCCACCTGCATCGTGCGGAACTTGAACATCATGACCGGCTTGCCACCGTGATCGTATCCGCGGCGGTCGTACGTCGACTTCTGCTTGTACCGGCGATCGACGCCCACGCGAACCTGCGAATAGAAGACCGGCCCCCGCGAACTGAGCTTCACCGCCAACGCGATCAGCG
>JBKJMP010000154.1:0-3276 GCA_046596395.1 Gemmatimonadaceae bacterium | reverse complement strand
TTCGACGGATAACGCAGCGTGATCGTCGGCACATTCCACGACACGTCGCCGATGTCGTCGGAGCCGCCACCGGTCCAGTTGGGCGACACTTCCGCGCCGCGCAGGTTCTGGTTGATCTGCGTGGACAAGCCGAAGTCCGGCGATCCGAGCTCACGCTGGATTCCCTTCGCCAACGTCTGATCCTTGTCATCCCACTTGGGCATGCCCACCGTGCGCACGTTTTCGTGCATCGCTTCCGCGATCGGCTTGCTGAAATGGCCCGCCCAGCCCGATCCGAGAATGCGGATCGTGTCGACCCTCGTTTCCGTCATGATCGCCGCGCCTTCCGCCATCTTCTTGCCGGTCTCGAACAGCGCCATCGTGCGCGGATAGTCCTGCTCGCGGAAGTAGAACCAGATGCTCGCCGTGCTTGGCACGACGTTCGGCTGGTCACCGCCGTCCTTGATCACATAGTGCGAGCGCTGCTGCAGGCGCAGGTGCTCGCGCTTGAACTCCCACCCACTCGCCATCAGCATCACGGCGTCGAGTGCGCTCTGTCCGCGCCACGGGGCGCCCGCCGCATGTGCACTCGATCCGCGGAACTTGAACTCGGCCGAGATGAGCGCGCTCTGCCCGCCCGCGCCCCACGACACGCCCAAGTCGTTGCTCACGTGCGTGAACAGCGTGACATCCGTGTTCTTGAAGATGCCGGCGCGCACGAGGAACGCCTTGCCCGCCATCTGCTCTTCGGCAACGCCGGGCCATAGCACGAGCGTGCCCGGAATCTTGTCGCGCTCCATGATCTTCTTTACCACGATAGCCGCGGCGATGTTGAGCGGCATACCAGAGTTGTGGCCCTCGCCGTGGCCTGGCGCGCCGGCAATCATCGGATCTTTGTAGCCGACGCCCGGCTTCTGCCCCGCCTGCGGAATGTCGTCGATGTCGCTCCCGAGTGAGATGACGGGCTTGCCCGACCCCCACCGCGCCACGAACGCCGTGGGAATGCCGGCGACGCCGCGCTCCACCTTGAAGCCGTTCTGTTCGAGAATGCCGGTGAGGTACCTCGAGGTTTCGACCTCCTGGAAACCGAGCTCGCCGTAGGAGAAGACCTGATCCACCATCTCCTGGATCATCTTGGCCTTGGCGTCGATCTCTCGGGCGGCCTCTGCTTTCAGGGCGTCGAGCTGCGGTGTGCTGGCGTACTTGTACTTGATGGAATCGGCGGCGCTGCCGCCGCCTCGCTGTGCCTTTGCATAGGTCGGGAGGGTTAGACTCAGGGTAGCAAGAAATAGAAGGGCGCGACTGGCCATCAGGGTGGCTCCAAGTGGAAGGAAGGCTAGGCGATAATATCGCGTGGCGAACGATTGCGGAACGCGATCGCGCCACGGAACACGTGCGGCGTGTGGCGGACGGTCGCGGGACGCACCACGCCGCTGGCATCGCGAGTGCATACATTGCTGCAGCCCCGCCGCGGGGGTCGAGGTCGCTCCGGGTGTCTCATGAACGACAGGTTGGCAGGATGACCCTCGCAAACGCGCGCGATGGACGAACGGTTCACCGATAGCGTACTGACGCTTCCGTACGAGCGACCCGCGGCCGACGCGGCGCCGATGGTCGTCGCCGTCGAGGCGACGCGGCTGTCGCGTGACGTGCGCGGCATCGGACGGTACGTGCGAGCGCTGCTGCCTCGATTGGTCGCGCAACGGCCGGGGCTCACGCTCCTCGTCTTCCTCAAGAGCCAGCGCGACGCGGATTCGCTGGCAGGGTGGTTCGACGCGATCCCTGCCATGCGCGGCCGAGTGAAGCTGCGGACCGTGCGCGGCATGACGCGCGCCGACGCCGACGTCTTCTGGTACCCGTGGAACGTGTCGAGCCCCGCGCCTGCGTCCGGCGCGATCGTGACCACGGTGCACGACATCGTCCCGATCGCGCATCCCGACCCGCGGCTCCGCGGCTGGCAGAAGAACCTGCGCTGGCGCCGACGGTACGCGGAGACGGCGCGCCGCGCGACCCTGATCATCGCCGACTCGCAGTTCACCGCGAACGAGGTGCAGCGGATGCTCGGCGTGCCGCCCGAGCGCATGCGCGTGGTGCTGCTCGCGGCGGACGACTTTGCTGCGCCACCGGAGTCGATGGATGCAGAGGTGCTTTCGCGACTCGGCGTGAAGCGGCCCTATGTGCTGGCCGTGGGCGCGGCCGACCGGCGCAAGAATCTCGTCCTGCTCGAGCGCGCGATGCCGGCGGTGCGCTCAGTGCATCCGGGTACGTCGCTCGTGCTGGCGGGCCCGCGGCGCGGCGCGGCGGACGGGCGTGCCGATGCGACATGGCGACAGACCCTCGGATTCATCTCCGACGACGAGTTGGCGTGTGTCTATCGCCAGGCGGAGGTGTTCGTGATGCCGTCCACCTACGAGGGCTTTGGGCTCCCGGTGCTCGAGGCCATGGGGCTCGGCACGCCGGTGGTGTGTGCCCGGGGGTCGTCGCTCACGGAAGTGGCTGGCGACGCAGCAGCTTGGGTCGACGGCGAAGATGAAGCCGAGCTCGCACGCATTATCGCGCGCGTGATGCGCGACGCGCGCGTCCGCGACGACATGCGCGCGGCGGGGCTCGAGCAAGCGTCGCGCTTTAGCTGGGACGAGACTGCGCGCCAGACGATCGCCGCCTTCGAGGAGGCGATCGCCATGGCGCGGCGCTAGTAGACGACTATTTCATTCCTCCGCTCTTGTCGTTCCACCACCACATGTTCGCGACGCTCTTCTGGCGCGGCCACACCTCGTCCATCGTGCTGGCGTCGTAGAGACGTCCGTTCTTCATGACCATGCGAACGGTGTTGGTGTTGCGGGTGTCGTCGAGCGGGTTGGCATCGAGCACCTGAAGATCCGCGAGCTTGCCGGGCTCGATGGACCCGACTTGCTTGCCCATGCCGATGGCATCGGCGCCGAAGATGGTGGAGACGCGGAGCACGTCGTGCCGCGGCATGCCGCCCGACGCGATGCTCCAGATCTCCCAGTGCGCGCCGAGCCCCTGAAACTGGCCGTGGCTGCCCATGCCCACGCGCCCGCCCGCGGCCACGATCTTGGCTGCCTGCGCCGCGAACAGCGGAAACGAGTACGCCGACGGCGACCACCAGCCCGGGCGGCGGAGCGTCTTCTCGACGAGCACCTGGCGCGGCATGAACCTGTTCACCTTGGGGTCATCGACGACGTTCGTGTTCTCGTACCAGTAGTTCTCCGCCCGGGCTGGTGGTCGCCGTCGGCGTACTCGTTTCCGCTGTTCGCGGCGCAGGCAGCCAAGATC
>JBKJMP010000083.1:0-3049 GCA_046596395.1 Gemmatimonadaceae bacterium | reverse complement strand
CTGGTCGATGCCGTCGCGGAACGGAAAGAAGGCGTCCGAGCCGAGGGCCGAGCCGACCGTCTCGTGGCCGGCCGTGGCGGCCTTGTGCACAGCCATGAAGGCGGCGTCCACGCGCGACATCTGGCCGGCGCCGATGCCGATCGTCGCGCCGTCACGCGCGAGGACGATCGCGTTCGACTTCACCGTGGCCACGGCGCGCCACGCGAACAGCAGGTCCGTGTGTTCGGTCTCGGTCGGCTTACGCTTTGTCGGCACCGTCCACGCGCTGTCGTCGATCACGCTCGGCGGGCGCTGCTGGACGAGCAGGCCGCCGCGGACGCGCTTGTAGTCGAGAGAACTGGAGCCCCATCGCGCCTTTCCCTCGAGCACGCGGAGGTTCTTCTTGCGGCCGAGAATTTCCAATGCGCCCGGGCTGTACGCGGGTGCCACCACACACTCGACGAAGAGGCTCGACACCGCCTCGGCGGCGGCATCGTCAACGGTCGTCGTGAACGAGATCACCGACCCGAAGGCGGAGACAGGATCGCACGCGAGCGCCTTGCGATACGCCTCGAGTGCATCGGCACCGGTGGCGAGTCCGCACGGCGTGGTGTGCTTGATGATCGCGCAGCACACCTCTTCACCGAAGGGCTCAGTGGCGAGGAGCGCGCCTTCGAGGTCGAGGAGGTTGTTGAACGACAGCTCCTTGCCGCCGCGCTGGGCGAGGGCGGCCAGCCCCGATCCACCGTGCTCGCGATAGAATGCGGCGGCCTGACCCGGGTTCTCACCGTAGCGAAGGGTCTGTTGCTTGACGAGCGGAATGCACATGCGATCGGGAAACGGGTCGCGACGCTGCGCAGCGAACCACTCGGCGATGGCGGAGTCGTACGCCGCCGTGTGCTCGAACGCCTTGGCGGCGAGCGCCTGCCGAAATGCGATGTCATCCTCGCCAGCGGTGAGCCGCGCGAGCACCTGCGCGTAGTCGGCGGGATCGACGACCGTCGTGACACTCGCGAAGTTCTTCGCTGCCGAGCGAAGCATGCTCGGCCCACCGATGTCAATCTGCTCGATGACCTCGTCGGGCGTGGCACCCCTGCGTGCCGCGGTCTGCCGGAACGGGTAGAGGTTGACGACGACGAGATCAATCGGATCGATTCCGTGTTCGGCAATTGCCTGCATGTGCTCCGGCAGGTCGCGGCGCGCCAGCAGCCCGCCGTGTACCGCGGGATGCAGCGTCTTCACTCGGCCGTCGAGCATCTCCGGAAACTGGGTGACGTCGCTGACGTCCTTGACGGCGATGCCCGCGTCGCGAATGGCCTTGGCGGTACCGCCGGTCGAGATCAGGTCCCAGCCGAGGGTGACGAGTCCGCGGGCGAAGTCGATGAGTCCGGCCTTGTCGGAGACGGAGAGGAGGGCGCGAGGCATGCGGGCAGGTTGGAGGGAGGATGAATTCTATCGGGTGGCCGCTTTTTCGTGGTCGGTACCGCCCAGATTTCTGCACGGTGCCGAGCGACAGGCGGTAGTAAGGCCCCGATCGCGGAACGCCGATGACGCCGCAATCGCGCACGCCGACGTCTCCATGACCGTGCTGCCCCTGATTCAGCCGGGGAACTGGATCGTGAGCCCGCCGCGACCTATCGTTCCCCGGTGATCGACATCAAGCGCACGTACGTCCCATGGCTCGTGGGGCTCTCCGTCTGGACTTCGCTGCCGCTGCTCCTCTCGGCGCCCTGCTGAAGTAGCGGGCGCGAATCCATGCACGAACCTCACGTACCGGATCGCAGGGACGTCCGCTTCCTGCTCTCGGTCGCGCGTGCCATGCACACCGCGGGCACGACGGCGCAGAGCCTCGAGGATGCGCTGGCGATCCTCGCGCGCGGACTTGGATTTCGCCAGCCGCACTTCTTCTCCACGCCGACGTCGATCATGTGCGCGTTCGGGGAGCTCGAGCAACAGGAGGTCTTCCTGCTACGGCTCGCGCCCGCGGGCCCGAACATCGCGCGGCTGTCGAAGCTCGATCGCGTGGTGACGGACGTCCTCAGCGGTGCGATCGATACGGACGAGGCACTGATGCGGGTCGAGGTGATCGAGCGCGAGCCGTCGCCGTATGGGGCGTTCGTGACGATCATCGCCTATGGCCTCGGCTCCGCGGGGATCGCGCGATTCCTCGGCGGCGGCGTCGCGGAGATTGCGGTCGGCGGATTCCTCGGCATCCTCACTGGCGCGATCGCGGCGTCCATCGAGCGCGCGAAGCGACTCGAGCTGGTGTACGAGCCGATTGCGGCGTTCGTCGCGGCGTTCGTGGCCACGATGGTCGCCGCGCTCCTGGGTCCGTACGCGCAGTCGACCGCAATCCTGGCCGGTATCATCATCCTGCTGCCGGGGCTGGTGCTCACCAACGCGGTGCGCGAGCTCGCGGAGCGGCATCTCGCGTCGGGAACAGCGCGCCTCGCCGGTGCCGCGATGGTGCTGCTCGGCCTGACGTTCGGCGTCGCACTCGGCGGTCGTTCGGCGGTTGGGATCTTCGGCGCAGTGCGCGAAGTGATCCCGGTGCAGTTGCCATGGTGGACGCTCGCGATCGCGCTCGCGGCGGCGGGCGCGAGCTTTGTGGTGGTGCTGCGCGCCGAGCCGCGCGACGCGGGGTGGATGTTGGGCGCATCCACGGTGAGCTACCTCGTCTCGAGCACGATGGTCCGCGTTTCGGGCGCCGATCTCGGGCTGTTCGTGGCCGCAATGTTCGGAGGCGTCGCCGCGTCGGTGTGGGGGCGCTGGCGCAACCGTCCGCAAAGCGTGGTGCTCGTGCCGGCGATCTTGATGCTCGTTCCTGGCAGCGTGGGGTTCCGGAGCTTGAATAGCCTGCTCGAACGAAACGTCATCGCCGGGGTGCAGACGGCGTTCGCCATGGTGCTTGCGGCCACCGCAATCTCCGCGGGGTTGCTCCTGGCGAGCTCGGTGGCGCCTGGGCGCCGGCGAACGGCGCGCAATAGCACCACTGCGATTCGCACTGGTGAGCATCGGGCACCGCGGCCGCCTTCGCTCTAGTGTCGGAGCGCGACGGGACGGCACGAGG
>JBKJMP010000663.1:0-3774 GCA_046596395.1 Gemmatimonadaceae bacterium | reverse complement strand
GCCGCACGAAGGCGATGGAGCAGGAGTACAAGGTGCTCAAGCGCGACTACCCGCTGAACGAGAAGAACCTCTCCTTGTCGTTCACCCAGAAGGAGAGGTTCTTCTCGTTGAGCGGGTAGTCGCGCTTGAGGACCTGGTACTCCACTTCCATGGCCTTCGTGCGGCCGCCACGATGGAGGTATTCCCACGGGGCCTTCGTCGCGTTGACGTAGTCCTTGATGTGCTCGACGTTGCGCCCTCGCTCGAGCAGCAGGACGCGCAGGCCTTTCTCAGTGAGCTCCTTCGCGGCCCATCCTCCCGATATGCCCGATCCGACCACGATTGCATCGTAGACTGCTGATTGCACTCTCGCCTCCCTTGGGTTGTTCGCGTGCGGGTCGGCGCGAATATGTGGAGGGGGGGCCCGTTTGGCGAATGTGTTTCACTCCCAGCTTTATGCCACGAGCTCCTGGCGATCAGCTTCCAGCCCTAGCCAGAAGCTTGGCTTCCTGTGATACCTCTTCGCTGTGCGCAGCTGAAGGCGTGAGCGCGATGCTGGGCGCCATGGGCTCGCAGCTCATGGCTGAGAGTTTGGGAAACCCTCGAGACGAGCTGGAGTGGCCCTGCCATCTGCGCGTCGAATCTGCTACTATTGAATGAGTGACACGGGGTGCCGGCTCAAATCATCGAACCGGCTGAGATTACACCCGACGAACCTGATCTGGGTAATTCCAGCGAAGGGAGCGTCACTGGCAACGGATCTCGAGACTGCCATGTACTCGACTTCCCGCGCCCAGCTCCCCTCGCGCATCCGCATCAAATGGAGCCGAGCGTGTTGACCATCGCCGTTGCCTTCCTCCTTCAGGCCGCACCGCAGCGTGCGGACACAACCCGCGCCGACTCGGTCCGCGCACAGCGGCTCGAGCGCGTGCAGGTCACCGCGATCCGCGGAGGCGCGGCGCCGATCGCGCAGACGACCCTCCAGCGCGAGGACATCCAGCGACACTACACGGGACAGGAGACGCCGATTCTCCTCCAGGTCGCTCCGGGCGTCACCGCGTACTCGGAGAGCGGCTCGGCGTCGAACTACTCGTACCTGCGCATCCGCGGCATCGACCAGACCCGCATCAACATCACGCTCGACGGGATCCCACTCAACGAGCCCGAGGATCAGGGGCTTTTCTTCTCCAACTTTCCCGACTTCGCGAACAGCATCGCATCGGTGCAGGTGCAGCGCGGCGTGGGTTCGAGCACGCACGGCGTCGCCTCGTATGCGGGGTCGGTGAACTTCGAGTCGGTTCCGATTGCCGGCGTGTCACAGGGCGGCGAGGTGCAACTGACCGCCGGCTCGTATGGCACCACGCGCGCGAGCGCTGTGCTCCAGTCCGGACTGCTGCCGAGCGGCTTCGCTGCATACGCACGTGGGTCCGCGCAGCGGACGAACGGCTACCGGTTCAACTCTGGCAACGAGTCGCGGAGCGTGTTCGCGAGCGCGGGATGGTTCGGCGCGCGCGACGTCGTGAAGGTCTCGCTGCTCGCGGGGCTCTCGGCCAACCAGCAGGCGTACCTCGCTTCGCCGCTATCCACGCTGCGGACGCTGCCGCGCGACAACCCGTACGGGAACGATGACTCGACCGCTGTTCCCGATCGCTTCCACCAGGACCTGCTGAGCGTTGCGTGGACGCGTGCGCTATCGCCATCCGCAAGCCTCGCGATGACGGCGTACGGGTTCGACGCCGGCGGCTGGTACGACGTGCCCTCGACGGGCATGAGTGACGCATACCACTATAACCTCGGCTCCCGCTGGGGCGGCATCACGAGCGCGCTCGACTGGAGTGGCGCGTCGTCGTCTGCATCCGTCGGCATGAACGTGGGGAGGTACCGACGCGGTCACTGGCTGCAGCAGCGGCCCGACCTCGAAACGCGCTTCTATGAGAACGCCGGTTTCAAAGGCGAGCAGAGTGCGTTCGTGAAGGGCTCGGTCACGCGTGGAAGCCTCACGCTTTTCGGCGATCTTCAGGCGCGATTCGTCCAGTTTCGGTACGAGCCCAGCGCCGGTGCTGGCGTCGCTCCCACGCGGATGACATGGTCGTTCCTGAACCCGAAGGTCGGATTGCGTGCTCCGATCGCTACCGGGCTGACCGCATTCGCGAGCGCGGGCACGAATGGACGAGAGCCCACGCGTGCCGACATGTTCGCGGGCGCGGACGACGTAGACAGCCTGAGCGCGCCGAGTGTGTTGCCGCTCTCACGGGTGCGCCCGGAGACGGTGTACGATCTCGAATCCGGGATGTCGTTGGAGCGCGGTGACCTCAGCGTGCAGGCCAACGTGTTCCTGATGCGCTTTCGGAACGAGATCGCCCCGATCGGCGAGATCAATGCGATCGGCTACCTGCTCCGCAAGAACGTCGCGCGCAGCATGCGGCGGGGTGTGGAAGCGGATGCGACCTGGCGCGCCTCCTCGCGCGTCAGCGCATCGGGCACCGTCAGCGTCACGGAGTCGCGCATCGACGAGTATCGCGACGACGCGAGCGGCATCGTCTACCGTAACGCGACGTCACTGCTCACGCCGAAGCTCGTGAGTAACCACGGCGTGCGTACGCACGTCGCACCGTGGCTCTCGCTCGACGTGGACGGCCGCTACACGTCGCGCATGATGCTCACCAACACCGACGACCCGCGCTTCGTCGTGCCGGCGAGCTGGTACGCGGATCTCGGCGCCACGTTCCGCGTCGCTCGGCAGTCGGTGCTCGTGCAGGTGCGAAACGTATTCGACCGGCGCGTCTACACGGGGGGGTATCCGGGCGCGGACTACACGAGCGGTAATTCGGCAGCGATGGAGCCGTACTTCTATACGATGGCGGGGAGGAACGTGTCGGTGAATGCGAGGCTGACTTTCTAGGGACGAGAGGACGAGAGGACGAGAGGACGAGAGGACTCCAGGGTGTCATCCTGAGCGAAGCGAAGGATCTGCACCTCGGAGCCCCTCGATGGCATCCAGTGCGGTCTTCAATCGCGCGTCCCGGTCGCCGCTGATCAGTCGAACATTCGCACCGAATCGTTCCAGCGCCTCGGCGAAATCCTCGAACATCGCCTCACGGTCCTCCGGCCGGTCGCGGATCCCGTCCGCCTGCCAGGGGACGTCGATGTCGCAGAGCAGGTAGAGATCGGCACGCCGGGCGCGCGCGCGCTCCTCGAGCCACGCCGACGCGAATCCGTAATACTGTTGCCCATAAACCATCGTGCTCACGAGATCGGTGTCGAGCACCAGGAGCGGCGGTCCCTCCGCAATCGCCGCCTCGACCTCCGCCACGTGCTCGCGTCCGATCGGCTCAACGTCGCCCGCCGTGAGCGGACGCCCAACGCGCTCCGCGTAGGCCCGCGCCGCTTCCGGAACCCACGGCGCGCCGAGCGCGTTGGCCAGGCGCTCCGCGAGCTCCGTCTTGCCCGTGGACTCCGGGCCCGTCACGCACACGCGGATCATGTCGCAGGCGGTGTCGCCGACATCGACCGCCGCCAATCGACGTAGCCACGAACCGCCAGCGCGAAGAATACCGCATAGAGCACCGCGGTCACGTAGAGCCCCTTGTACGTGAACATGCCCACGTACAACACATCGACGCCGATCCACACGAGCCAGTTCTCCAGCTTCTTGCGCGTCATCATCCACTGCGCCACCAGGCTGGTGCTGGAGAGGAAGGAATCCATGAAGGGCAGCGCCGCATCGGTGAGCCGGTGCAGCAGCAGGCCCAGCGCCGCCGCGCTGGCCACCGCCAGGCCGGTGAGCACCGCACC
>JBKJMP010000399.1:0-3228 GCA_046596395.1 Gemmatimonadaceae bacterium | reverse complement strand
TCGCGGCAGCGCATCTATCGCAAGCTCCTCGTGGCGCCGGCGAACATGCATGAGCGGTTCCTCGAGCTGATCGACCGCGAGCGTGAGCACGCGGGCGCCGGGCGGCCCGGGCGGATCGTGGCGAAGATGAATTCGCTCGTGGATGCTGCGGTGATCGACGCGCTGTATCGCGCGTCGCAGGCGGGCGTGGAGATCGACCTGATCGTGCGCGGGATCTGCTGCCTGCGCCCCGGCATTCCCGATGTGAGTGGGCGCATCCGCGTGCGAAGCATCATCGGGCGCTTCCTCGAGCATTCGCGGATCTGGCACTTCGGAAACGATGGCGCCCACGAGTACTACATCGGTTCGGCGGACTGGATGCCGCGCAATTTCCTCCGCCGCGTCGAGGCGGTGGCGCCCGTGGAATCGCCGCGACTCCAGGAGCGCCTCCATAGCCTCCTGAATACGTGCCTGGAGGACAACCGGCAGGCGTGGGAGCTCGACGCGGTGGGAAACTGGACGCAGCTTGTACCGAATGGCGAGGTGCGCTCGACACACGCGCGGTTGACGATGCACTCCTGGGGCGAGTCGCCGGAGACGGCGCACGCCCTCGACGCGGTCAGCTCCGGGGCCGCTTCGGACTGATCGGATGTGACGGCTACTCTGAGTCGCCGACCACGTCGTTCGACGACAGCACGGAGCCGTCGGGTGCCACGATCTCGACGGGCATCCCGATGATCGCCGCGAGCAGCTGGGACTTGCGGTGCGCACCCCAGAGCTCGAGCCGTAGCGACTTCACCCCTTTGGCGGGCACGGGCGTGATGCGCAGCGCGCGCTGGAGCCACCGGACCTTGAGCGTTTCCACGGCGCTGACGTGGCCGCGATCGAACCCGTCGGCCACGCGGAGGATGGCGGAGAGGCGGTCGACCTGATCGCGCAGCGGTTTGTCGAGCGCGCCGAAGTTGCGGTGCTTGCGCTTGGGCGGCGCCCCGCGGTGATATCGCGCGACATTCGCGATGACGACCTGCTCCTCGGGCGCGATGCCGAGCAGCTCGGCGTGCACGATGAGGTGGTAGGCGTGCTTGTGGTGGCGATCATAGCTGATGTGGTAACCGACGTCGTGTAGCAGGGCGGCGTCGGCGAGCGCGGCGCGATCCGCCGGAAGGCATTGCAGGCGTGCTCCAATCGCATCGAAGAGCCGCAGCGACAGGCGCTGGACCTGCGTGGAGTGCGGAACCTCGAAGTGACAGCGTTCGGCGAACTCGCGAACCGAGCGCTCGCGCGCGGCGCCCGGATCGGCCACGACGGGAATCACGCGAGCCGCCTCGAGGAGCAGCCCCTCGCGAATGCCGTAGCGGGAGACGTGTACCTCCTTGGCCTCCACGCGAGCGAGGACTTCGGCTGCGACCGCCACTCCTGCGACGATGATGTCGGCGCGCTCGGGATTCAACCCGGGAACCGAGCGCCGTTCGTCGGAGGGCATGGCGGCGAGGGCGTCGAGGATGTGCTCGACGTCCACTCGTGGAACGGCCGTGGCGTGCACGCTGCCGTTCGTGAAGATGCCGCGACGACCGAGGTGAATGCCGGCGAGGTTCGTGAAGGTCCCGCCCGATCCGATGAGCTGGGCGCCACGCCAGTCGCGACGCGGGATGGCATCCTTGAGTGCGCGCCGAACGTCCCGCCGCAGCCGCGTGAGCGCCTTGTGCGTCGCGCCGTCGCGGAGGTACTGCTCGGTGAGGCGCAGCGCGCCGAACGGCAGCGACACGAGGTTGTCCAGCACGCCGTCAGCGGCAAGCGCGAGCTCGAGCGACCCGCCGCCGATATCCATCACCACGGTGCGTCCGCGTCCGAGGTCGAAGTGAGCGAGCGCGCTGAGGTAGGAGAGGCGGGCTTCGTCAACGCCCTCGATGATGCGCAGGGTGATCCCGGCCTCCTGCCGAACGCGCGCGACGAACTCACTGGAGTTTTCGGCGTCGCGGACCGCGCTCGTGGCGACCGCATCGATGCGTTGCGCCCCGAGCTGGCGGGCGAGGGTTGCCATGCGGCCAATAGCCTCGGCCGCGGATTGCATCGCGTGCGTCCCAAGTACGCCCGTGGAGTCGAGATCGGCACCGAGGCGGGGTGCGGCCTTCATCTCGTCCACGACGGTGATCCCGCCTTCGTCGGTGACGTCGGCAACGATCTGCCGGACGGAGTTGGAACCGACGTCGATAGCCGCGATGCGGTGCGCGGTGCCGGCTCCACGTGCGGGACGCGCATGGACGGCCAGCCTGGGTGTGGCGGGGCTGCTCATTCGGGCAATCTAGCGATGGGCCGTGGATTGGTTTGAAACCCAGAGCACGGAACGCCGAACACGCCGCAACGGCGCACGCCGCATTACAGAGCGATCAACGCGGTTGCAGCGCCGCCCGCGTGCGTACTTCGGCGTCATCGGCGTTCCGCGGTGGGCTCGAGCTAGGTGGTGAATGTCCCCATGCGCGCAGGATCGCCACCGCTATGCTTGATGTTCTTCCCCTCGGCGAGGAACACGGCGTCCTCCGAGATATTGGTGGCGAGGTCGGCCACGCGCTCCAGGTTGCGGCTCACGAGCAGGTACTCGAGCGAGGGATTGATGGTGCGCGCATCCGCCATCATGTGTGTGAGGAGGATGCGAAACACGGATTCGTGCAGGGCATCGACCTGGTCGTCGCGCGCGCAGACGTCGCGACCGAGGGCGCCGTCGGCACGGAGGAACGCATCGATGGCGTCGCCCAGCATGCCGCGCGCGCGTCGCGCCATGTCCTCGATCTCCGGATCGGGCGTGATGTTCGTGCGCTGCGAGATGAGTCGGAGCGCCGCCTGCGCGATGTTCACGGCGTGATCGCCCACGCGCTCGAGATCGCTCGTGACCTTGATCGTGGTCACGATGAAGCGGAGGTCGCGCGCCATGGGTTGCTGGAGCGCGAGCAACGCGAGCGCGGCCGCCTCGATCTCGAGCTCCATGGCATCCAGCTCGCTGTCGGCAGCGATCACCGCTTCTGCCTTTCCCTCGTCCTTGCTCAACAGCGCATCAACCGAGAGCTCCACGAGCGCCTCGGCCTTCTCCGACATCGTGAGCAAGCGACGATTGAGCTCGGTGAGCTGATCGTGAAAGTGGCGGAACGGCGCTTCTGGGCTCATCCGAATCTCCCCGTGATATAGGCTTCCGTGCGCTCCTCGCGCGGGCTCGTGAATAGCGTCTGCGTGTCCTCTACCTCGACGAGCTTGCCG
>JBKJMP010000364.1:0-2616 GCA_046596395.1 Gemmatimonadaceae bacterium | reverse complement strand
TTCGGCGAGGCGATCTGGGATCCGGTCGTGCTCGTGGGACGGATCGGCGGCACGGCCGTCATCCTGTTCGCGACGCTGGTGATCCTCATGGCGCAGATCAGCACGAACATGGCCGCGAATGTGGTCTCACCGTCGAACGATTTCTCGAACCTGAGCCCGAAGCGGATCAGCTACGTGGCTGGTGGCTTGATCACGGCGGTGATCGGCGTCGTCATGATGCCGTGGAAGCTCTACTCCGACGCCGCCGCGTACATCTTCACATGGCTCCTCGGGTACTCGAGCCTGATGGGGGCGATCGGCGGCATCCTGATCGCGGACTACTGGGTGTTGCGGCGACAGCATCTCTCGCTTCCCGACCTCTACCGCGAGAACGGCCTGTACACCTACCGCGCGGGATGGAACCGCGCGGCCATCGTCGCGCTCGTCGTCGCCGTCGCGCCCGTGGTGCCCGGCTTCGTGCGCGCCGCAATGACGCCTGGTGGCACCGTCGCGAACCCGGCGTTCCTCGACCATCTCTATCAGTATGCGTGGTTCGTGACGTTTGGATTGAGTTTCGTGATCTACCTTGTTCTCATGCGCGGCGACGACAGCAGCAAGTGGCGGGATCGCCGAGCGTGGCGTTCCAGGGTGACTGGGTGAGCTGGTGAGTTACGGCGACACGCGCGAGTGAAGGCCAGGCCGCGAAACGCTGATGACGCAGAAACCGCGCACGCCGACGTCGCTGTAACAGCGTTGGAGGGAACCGGCGGGGATCGCACGACTATGAAACCGCGCCTCACGTCGAGTGACGTCCAGCGCTTGAACGCCGCTGTTTCAGGATGAACGCCCGCCAATTCACCAACTCACCGGAAGCATGTTCCTGACGCTCGCGCTCATCGGCGCTGCGCACCTCGTGCTCACGTGGGTGCTCTATCCGCTTACGATCATCGGCGCGGGCCGCATTGCGCGAGCGCGACGAACACCTCCGCGTGACCTCACCGACAGCGAATTGCCCACCGTCACGGTGGTGGTCGCGACGATCGACTCCGCGCCACTCGTGGAGGCGCGCGTCCTGGACATCCTCGCGAGCCGATATCCACCGGAGAAGCTGGACGTCGTCGTCGCGGTGGACGCGCGAGCCACGGCGATCACCCCGGAATCGCTGCAGCACATGCCTGGACGCGTGCGCGCCGTGCGCGGCGACGAGCCCGGTGGCAAGTGTCCCTCGCTGAATGCCGGCGTACGCGTCGCCACGGGAGACGTGATAGGCTTTACCGACACCCACCAGCGCTTCGACGCAATGGCCATCCGGCGCATGGTGAGTGGGCTGAAGACACGCGGCTTTGGTGCCACCAGCGGACGTCTCCTCCTCCCACGTGACAAGGAGTCGTCGCTCGTGCGGCGCTACACGCAGTACGAGCTCGCCATCCGCGACGCGGAAGCCGAGCTGCATTCAGCGGTCGGCGTGAGCGGCTCGGTGTTCGCGATGTGGCGCGCGCTCTGGAGTCCGCTGCCCGCGGGTCTCATCCTCGATGACTTGTACACCCCGATGCGGCTCGTGCTCGCCGGCCACCGCATCGGCTTCCAGAACGACGCGTACGCGCACGAACAGCGGATGGTCGTGCCGAGCCAGGAGTATCGTCGCAAGGTTCGCACGCTCACGGGCAACTTTCAGCTCTGCGCGTGGCTGCCGAGCGTGCTCGTGCCCGTGCGGAATCCCATCTGGGTCCAGTTCGTGTGCCATAAGCTCTTACGTCTCGCTACTCCGTATGGCGTTCTGCTCTTCGCGATTGGCGCGGTAGGCGAGATCGCGATTCGGCTCGGTGATCGTTTGCCAGGCGCGCTCGCCGCGGTCGCGGTCGCGGGCATCTGGATCGGGTTCGGGAAGGACGCGATCGCCACTCGGCTGCGCAGAATCTCCGTCCAGTTCGTAAGCTTGCAGGCGGCCGTCCTTATGGCGACGATGAATGCTGTACGGGGGCGTTGGGACGTTTGGCAGCGGTGATCGGTGGAAGCTGGAATGAGAAATGTGATTCTACATTGGACGGATGTCGCGGATTTGACGGATAACCTGCCTCCGTCCAGCTTCGGCGCGCGATGCCAGAATCTGCGCCTTCAAAGAATCGTCGTGATGTTTTTTCCATGCTGCAAGTCGGGTGTGGGTGCGCAGGAGCACGCCCGAGGTTTGATCCGTCAGATCCGCGTAATCCGTCCAATGTAGAATCACACCCGCGGTTAACCCCGGCGGAATCAGGAGACAACATGCCGAATCTCGTAAAGTGCGGCCTCATCCAGGCCTCCAACGCCATCGACACCAGCGCCCCGATCGAGCAGATCCGCGAGGCCAATGTCGCCAAGCACCTGCCGCTCATCGATGAGGCGGGGCGACAGGGCGTCCAGATCCTCTGCATGCAGGAGATCTTTACCGGCCCATACTTCTGCGCCGAGCAGACCCCGCGATGGTACGAGGCCACCGAGGGGATTCCCGACGGGCCCACTACGCGCCTCATGCAGGAGACGGCGAAGCGGCACTCGATGGTGATCATCGTGCCGCTGTACGAGGTGGAGTCTACGGGCGTCTACTACAACACTGCCGCCGTCATCGACGCCGACGGCACGTACCTCGGGAAGTATCGC
>JBKJMP010000221.1:0-17163 GCA_046596395.1 Gemmatimonadaceae bacterium | reverse complement strand
ATTCCGGCTCATGCGGGAGTGCTACGCGGAACTGAATGCCACACTGGGTCCGCGGCGGCTGGCGACGTGGCAGGACGCGTTCACGCCGGCGCCGGACGTCGCCGTAATGGACCGGCTGCCGAACGGCGACTGGGCCTTCTGGCGTGCGCACTTTCCGCCCGGGCGCGGACTGCCCGGCGATCCGCTCGATTCGACGAGCCCGTTCACGGTGCGCGGGTACCTCCAGCAGTCCGCGATGCTCGTGGGGGAATTGCTGCGATCGGCACGCGACCTCGAGTCGGGGCGCGATGCCGCCACGATGCTCCGCTACGGACGTCTCGCCGCGGCGGCCGCGGTGTTCGAGGCGAGCGACACGCTGCGGCAGACGATCGACGCCTGGATGCCGCAGATGCTGCCCGAGGGATCGAACCTGATCCTGCGCGCGATCGAGGCAATTGCCGCGACGGCGCGCCGCCAGCTCGAGGAGATCGTCGCAGGAGACGAGGAACTGCGGCGCATCTGGCAGGTGATCGACCTGATCCTCGCGGTGCTTCGCGGCGCGACGATGAATGCCCTCGCACTCGACGCCCGCGGCTTCGACGCGATCAACGACCACGACTGGCGCGACTGGCTGCGCATGAACGGCGCATCGGAGCAGTCGCTCGATTCCGGGTTCATGCGCGGCATCTACGACCTCGCCTTCGCCTTCGAGGACGGCGACGTGTCGCGGCCGAGGCTCGCGGCGGGAGTCGCGTTGCGCGGGGCGATGCGGATGTTCTTCACCTATCGCGGCTCGCTGTTCTACCGCATGACGGCAGGGATGGGCGACATTGTTTTCGCGCCGCTGTACGAGGTGCTGCGCGCGCGCGGTGTGCGGTTCGAGTTCTTCCATCGGCTGCGGAATGTGCGTCTCGCGCCCGCGCGTGCCGGCGCGACCGCGCACGTGGCGGCGCTCGAGTTCGATGTGCAGGCCCGACCGAAACGCGGGCAGGCGTACCAACCACTCGTGGACGTGAACGGCATCGCATGCTGGCCGTCAGCACCGGACTTCTCGCAGCTCGCCAACGGTGCGCGACTGAAGCGCGAAGGGCGCGAGTTCGAGGCGCACTGGGACACGCGGAGAGCCGGCACGACGACGCTGCGCGTTGGAAAAGACTTCGACCTCGTGGTCCTCGGCGCGAGCATCGGTGCGATTCCGCACATCGCGTCCGAGCTCGTCGAGCGGGAGCCGAAGTGGCGCGACATGGTGCGGCACGTGAAGTCGGTGCCGACGCAGGCGTTCCAGCTCTGGCTGCGCGAGGACATGGCCGCGCTGGGATGGCCGCATCCGCCGTCGAACCTGTCGGGGTTCGTCGAGCCGTTCGACACGTGGGCGGACATGGGGCACCTGATCGCCGAGGAGCGATGGAGTCGACCCGTGCGCTCGATCGCCTACTTCTGCAGCGTGTTGCCGGACGTCGCTCCCCAGACCGGGCTGACGGAGGAGTTCTACCGGCAGCAGAGGCTTCAGGTGCACGACACCGCGGTCCGCTTCCTCGAGCGCGACGTCCACGTGTTGTGGCCGGGAGTCATTGGACCGCGCGGCGCATTCCGGTGGGACGTCCTCGCAGCGGAGAGTGGCCGTGCGCGTGGGCCCGCGCGCTTCGCGACGCAATACTGGACCGCGAACGTGAACCCGAGCGACCGGTACGTACTGTCGCTCCCCGGCAGCATACAGTATCGTTTGTCCCCGCTGGACATGAGTTTCGACAACCTCACCATCGCCGGCGACTGGACGGCGACCGGGCTCGATACGGGGTGCATCGAATCAGCTGTCATGTCAGGCAGGCTTGCCGCGCACGCCCTCTCCCAGCAGCCGCCGCTCGAAGACATCGTCGGATATGACCATCCCTGAAGACCGAGTGAAACGGCCCGCCGCATCGCGAGGGGGACCGGTCCGCAATCGTGCGATTCCGCCAATGACGCTGCCGCGCTCGAGCGCCGGCGGATACACGGTCGGGACGGCCGTGGACGGAACACTCGACGCTGCCATGCGAGCGGTGGAAGCAGCGGATGCGACGATTCGCGGGACGGTCGAGCGCAGCGTCGAGACCGCATATCAGGTGATCGAGGAATACATGCTGCGCGGCCGCCAGGCCGCCGGACGGCATCACGAGACGCGCAACGGGAGAGAGCGAATGAGCGACGATACGTCGAACGGGTACGGGCAGCGGCCAGGCGCGAATGGCTTCGATCCAATGCAGCCGTGGATGCAGATGATGCGTCTGTGGACGGACACGATGTCCACCATGATGCCAGCGGCCGCCGCGATGATGCCGGCGAACCTCATGAGCCAGTTCATGCCGGGCACCGCGCCGTTCGCGAATGCGTATCAGCGCGCGAAGTTGTCCGTGAGCGTGACGTCCGAGAACCCCGTGGAAGTGAGCGTGGACCTCGAGCCCGGCGCGGAGTACGCATCGCTCACGGTGGATCCGCTCGTCCGCGCCGAGTCGGGTGCGCCGAAGATCGCGAGCACGTCGGTGTCGTGCGATGCCGGCCGCGTGAACGTCCGCGTCACCGTCCCGAAGGACCAGCCGGCCGGCCGTTACACCGGGGCAGTCCTCGACGCCACGGGAACACGGCGCGGCGAGCTCACTGTCGTGGTGACCGCGCGCGCGGGGGCACCCCGGCGTTCAAAGCGGGCGCCCAAGGCGTAAGCGCACATGACCGCCGCCACGGCGGCTGCACCTGACCGCGCGTCGCTCGTCACGTCGGTACTCCGAGAGTACAGCGACGCGACGCGCGCCATCATGTTCAAGTACCTGCCGACGTCGGAGCCGCGGCGGTACCTCTACGACCTCGTCGCCGACTATCCGCGCCGAGGGGGGCGGGGGTTTCGGCCGAGCCTCTGCATTGCGACGGCGCGGGCGTTCGGCGCGCCGCTCGCGCATGCGATCCAGACGGCGGTGTCGATCGAGCTGATTCACAACGCGATGCTCATCCACGACGACATCGAGGACGAGAGCGACGAGCGCCGCGGCCGGCCGACCTTGCACGCGAGTGAAGGCGTGCCGATCGCGATCAACGTCGGCGACATGCTCTCGATGCTGTCGATGAAGCCGCTCCTCGATAACCAGAAGCTGCTCGGTCCGTCGCTGGCGATGCGCATTCTCGAGGAGACGGAGCGCATGGCGCGCGAGTCGGCGGAAGGGCAGGCGCTGGAGCTCGGATGGCGCCGCGACAATGTGAACGACGTCGTCGAGGCCGACTACCTGGAGATGGTGCTGAAGAAGACGTGCTGGCTCGCGACGATCCATCCCTCGCGCGTCGGGGCGCTCATCGGCAGCCGCGGCGCCGTGGACGCCGATCGGTTCATCCGCTTCGGCTTCTTCCTCGGCGCCGCGTTCCAGATCCAGGACGACCTGCTCAACCTCGTCGGCGACGAGACGTCGTATGGCAAGGAGATCGGCGGCGACATCCTCGAGGGCAAGCGCACGCTGATGCTCATCCACCTCCTCGAGCAAGCGACTGAGGCCGAGCGTGCCCGTGTAAGCCGGATGCTCGGCACGCGTCGCGAAGCACGGAAGCCCGTTGACGTGCGCTGGGTGCGCGAGCGAATGGACCACTACGGAAGCATCGATTACGCGCGGCAAGCGGCCCACGGCATGGCCGGCGCCGCGCGGCACGAGTTCATGCTGCTCTATGACCACCTACCCGACACGCGGGACCGGCGCTTCATCGAGGCGCTCACGTCCTGGGTGATCCAGCGGAACTGACCCCAGCGTCCTCCATGGCACCCACCGATCCGTTCCTGATGCCGCGGTTCAACGACCTCCAGGGGGCGTGCTACTACTCCCTGCCGTTGAAGCCACCGTTCTCGATCACCAACCTGTCGAGCCGGCTCTTCCCGTTACGCGCGAACCTCGACGCGGTGCAGAGTTTCTGCGACAACTACGTCAACATCGTCCCGAAGGAGGTCGGGCGCTTTCGCGCGTGCTCGCCGTATCTGTTCCTGATGATGCTCGACTACGGGAGTCTTGCGCTCGAGGCCACGAATCTTGGCTGGTTCTCGCAGCACGAGATCATGTTCTGCGTGCCGGTGGAATGGTACAAGGTCGTGAACGGCCAGTGGATCTTCCACGATTGGTGCATGCTCACGCCGTTCATCTTCGTGGACGACGACCTCTCGCTGAACATGGGCCGCACGGTCGCGGGCTGGCCCAAGACGCTCGTGAGCATGACGCCGACGCTGAGCCAGTGGATGAAGAATCCACTCGCGCCGGTGAGCGAGGCGACGGTGAGTGCGGGGGTGTTCCCCGAGCTCTACGCCGGGAAGCGGATGGAGGAGCGGGTCTTTCTCGAGATCGAGCGCAATGCGCCCGTCTCCGCGATGCGGCTTCCGCCCGATACCCGCAGCCCAATGGCCCCGTGGACGATCGCGTCGAACATGGCGGAGTCGATGTCGCGGCTCGGTCGGGATTCGCTGAATGCGATGCGCGGGCTGGGCATCATGCCGACCCACGCGGGCGCGACGCCAGCGAACTACCAGCGCATGATGCAGAACGCCGCGAGCAGCATGAACCCACGGCAGCCGAACCTCACGTCCAACATCCTCAACCTGAAACAGTTTCGCGCATCCGAGGAGCCGGACCGCTACTGCTACCAGGCGCTGACGATCGGCGCGATGAAGTTCACGTCGTTCAACGGCATGGGACTGCTGGGCGAGCAGGCCCTTCTCGCGGGGGACCTCTCGGGCGGATACTCGATCAAGCTGCACGAGTGGCCTTCGCTGCCCATCACACGCCTCCTCGGCCTCGACGTGACGCGCCGCTGGGCGGGTAACGGTGCCGAGGTGGCCGAGCTCAAGCCCGTGATGCCGTACTGGTACGACTGCAACATGACGTACGACACGGGCTACAACGTCGCGTGGCGGACACGCGACGCGGTCTGGCACGACCTGGAGGGCACGACCTACGAGCCACGCCGCGAGCGCGGCGAGATCATCGAGGAGGAGATACAGTACAACTCCACCCTCGGACCGTCGGCCAAGCCGATCGCCGGACCGTTCCGGTTCTCCGGCACGACTGTCCGCGTGATGCCGCTGCTCGCGAAGCGTGCGTCACTCGTGAAGTTCGTCAAGGAGTACCTGAACGACTTGCTCGACGGTGACACGCCCGAGCACTTCGAGGTGTGGTCGCCAGAATGCGACGACGAGGCATACGTCTACATGACGGCAACGAGCATCGACTACGTTACCTCGCGTACGAACAACGTGGGGGACTGGGCGGACACCGAGCTCTCGTTCCTCATTCCGGTCAAGCGGTACACGACCGATCCCAGCGGCGCGCGGCAGCTCCGCGGCGTGGGCCTCGTTCCGGCCTTCACGTATGTGGACAACGTTACCGCCGCTCTCGCGGGCTCAGAAGTACTCGGCATTCCCACGACGAGCGCGCGCTTCATCGAAGCCGAGAGCTCGTGGATGTCGGAGGAAGGGCCGTCGTCGGATGCGCATCAGGCGCTGCTGCGCGTGGATGCGGAGATCCTGCCGGCCGTCGGGGAAGGGGAGCGGACGCAGAAGCGGACGATCGTGGAAATCGTCGGCGGCACGCCAGCCGCCCATAAGGACGAGCTCGCGTGGCGAAACACCGGTGAGCGGTGGGGCTCGATCCTCCGCGAGGAGCTGCATCGGAAAAAGCAGACTGCTCAGCGGCACGCGCCCGCGATGGACGACATGCGTGCGCTCGCGCTCGAGCTGCTCGGTAACCGCGTGCCCGTCGCGCTCTACACGCTGAAGCAGTTCCGCGATAACGCCGACCCGGACAACGCGTGCTACCAGAGCCTCGTGCAGGTCAACGAGACGCTGTACGAGGTGCTCGACATCCGCGAGATCGAGCGTCCGATCACCGTCCGGATGCACGACTTCCCCACGCAGGCGCTCGTGGAGACGCTCGGCCTCATCGGCAAGCCGGTGCGCGGCGACGGACTCGGTATTTCCTACGCGCTGCAACCCGTGCGACCGTTCTGGATGCGCGTCACGAAGGACCAGCATCTCGGCCAACCGCTCTGGTACCGCGCGAGCACGGAGAAGTGGGCGCGGCCCAGGGAAGGGACGCCGCCGTCCTTCATCGATGCCGATGCGAGTCAGGTGGGCCGCGAGGCGGGCATGTCGCAGGACGAAGGCGATCCGCGGCAAATGGTGCGTACCGTCGAGAACTGGAAGGCATTCCGGCGCGAGGAGAGCGCCCTGCAGAACGTGCCCCGCGCGCAGGTCATCGATGCCATCGAGACGATCGATCCACAGATGGTCATCGAATCGATCCTCTCGCGCGAATGGGGCAACTACGACGTGGACGCGCGATGGCGCGTGGCGCGGCGCACGCTGGTCGATGAATACCAGAAGCTCATCTCCGGCATCGATGCGGCCAACATCCTCAGGGCCGAGAACGCGTACTTCCAGGAGGCGCAGCGGCAGATGGGCAAGCGGCCCGGCGACCTCCAGTCCGAGCTTGGCGGACGCACGGACGTTGCGGCGAAGGTCACCCAGCTTCGGGCGTTCACCAGGCATCTCATTCACGTGGAGCGCGCCTGGAGCGCGCTGTTCGCCAACGCGCTCGACAACATGTACCCACTTCAGCGCACGCAGGAGCGCGAAGATGTCATGAGCACGTCACCCGCGATCATCCAGGAGGCGGATGCGGCAGCGCTCGGCTTCGCAAAGAGGAGCATGGACGATCCGGCGGTGCTGCTCTGGCTCGTCACCAACCTCGAGGCGATCGCGGACCTGCCGGTGCTCGGCGAGCCGGCGGCGCCGGAGAACGACGTCGATTTCGCCGATCGCGACAACGGTACGCGCATGCAGAAGATCCTGGTCACGGTGCAGGGCATCGTGCAGCCGCTGACGGTCGAGCGCCCCGCCGTCAATTCCCCATGGAGCGCGGCCGTACTCAGCCTCTATGCCGCAACGATGACGGTGGTGTGGGCATCGCGCGACTCCTTCCGCGAATCCGTCGCCCTCGCGCGCGAGCGGTGTCAACTTCAGCGGGAGGCGCTTTTCAACCACCTGAGCAAGAACCTCCAGAAACCCGACTACTGCGTACGACGTGACAGTGCGGGGCCTGACGAGAATGCCATCTTCCCGATGGCGGAATCGTGGGACGAGCAATGGTACGCCGGCCCGGACGAAACCTCCGAGGCGACCGTGGCGAGGAACGAGGCGATGAACGAGCGCATGACGCAGCTCCACCAGCATCCACCTGTGGCGGACGGGCAGGCCGAGGGCGCATGAAGACCATCAACCCATTCAGCGGCATCAACCTTTACGGCGAAGGCGTGTTCCGCGGCGTCACGCTCGCGATACCCGACGACGTCGTCCGCCCGTTGCTTCCGCCGGGTCTCATGCTTGGTCCCCAGGACGATACACGGGGAGGAACACACCCCGTCATCCTGTCGTACAACAGCCTCGCGAACGCCCGCATGTCGGTGCCCAGCCTCGTGCCGGCGCTCACGTACAGCGAGTTCACGCTGGGCATTCCGCACACGTACATCGCGCGCGGCGAGATCGATGCGACGTCGCCCGGGCCGTATTACTACATGCCCCGCCTCTACCTGAACAGCTGGTGGGCGGTGTTCGGCGGGATCGGATTCTGGGGATTCCCGAAGGCGTACGCCGGCTTCGACGTCGGCGCGTCGCACTTCCGCGTGCGCGCGACGAGTGGCGAAAGGCTGACATCGCTCACCTGGGAGACCGATGGCGATCCACAGCGCCCGGTGGATTCGATCCGTGACATCGACGACCGCTATCGCTTCTTCCTCGCCGTGCGGCGGATGCTCGACCAACCGCTCGTGTCGCAGGTGCCGCCGCAGGGCGGGCCCATCTTCGTGGTGTCGGACTTTCAGCGCCGCTGGGATGCGGCCACGATGCGCCCGCTGACTACGACAGAGACGCTCGAGCCGTCGTTCCAGCCGAACTTCAAGATGAAGCAAGGCGCATCGCTCGACGCGACGCAGTCGCTGCACTCGGTCGGCATCGACGACAACAAGCTCGGGTCGTACGAGTTGATCGCACCGTGGCGACTGAGCCTCCCGTACCTGCCGATCTTTCCCGCCTGGCCGTAACCCCGCCTATGCGGGCACGGCTGACAGCATGGCGCGAGCGTCGCGCAGGTCGGGGGTGTCCAACCCCTCCGTGAACCAGCGGTAGCACTCGCCCAGTTCGCGATCGGCTTCCGTGCTGTCGCCCATCGCACGCCGGATGTCGCACAGCGTCATCAGCGCGCGGAGCTGGAGGCTGCGCGCATCCTGTCGGCGCGCCATCTCGAGCGCGTGCGTCGCGCTGCCCTCCGCGAGCGTCAGGAGCGTCGCGCTGTCGGGACCATCCGGTAAAGCCGGGGTCACCCCCGTCGCCTGCTCGAACAGGAACTTGCCCGTAAGGCGATGGAGTTCGGGCTCACAGAATCCTTCCTGCGTGGAGCTGGCGAGCTCCATTCCCTCGCGCAAGACGTGAAACGCCTCTCCCCAGTGCTGCGCGACCCACAGGGCCTCCGCGAGCGTCGCGAGCATATGGACCTGCGTGCACCCATTCCCAGCCGCGCGATAGCGCGCGAGCCCGTCGCGCATGTGGGCGATGCCTTGCTCCTCGTCGCCGCGCACGGTCATCACCCAGCCGTGGTACACCGCCACCATCGGCTCCCAGAATGCGAAGCCCTCCTCGCGACCCAGCCGAACGGCCTCTTCTGCCATCTCGACGATCCGGTCGGCATCGCGAAGCAGGTGGTGGAACCAGGTCTTGTAGCTCACCGCCCACGCGAGCGACGGCATGTGGTTGAGCTGGCGCGCCAGCGTGAGCGATGCATCGCTCGCCGCGAGCGCGGCATCGGGGAAGCCGAGCATCCAGAGAGCGTCGCCCTTGAAGGAGTAGAGGCAGACGCTCGACGCATGCCCAAAATTGCGCGCGATCAACCGCTCCTGCTCGATCTCGAACAGCGCGAGCCCCGCGTTCGCGTGTGTGAGCGAATCGTGGAAGTCGCCGTGGTAGCAGTGCGAGCAGGCGGGGGCATGGCGCGCGGGCGGCAGCAGCATGGGAACCCCCGCGGCCGTCGCCATCTCGAGCACCTGTGGCGCCAGCGCGAGCGATTCACCCACTCGCCCCGCCACGAAGTGATACGCCCAGGTGCCCCACAGCACCGGAAGCCGGTGCGGCGTACCCGGCACGAGATCCACGAGCTCTCCCGCCCGCCGATACGCCTTGTCCAGCTCGGGCGACGCCCACCCCTGCGTTGCGGTGAGGGCGGGCGCGAGCGCCGCCTGAAACTCCAGCTCCATCGCGAGACGCTCGGACTCGGGCACATCGGCGAGGTGCTCGAGGCCGCGCTTCAGGTGCGCGATCGCTTCGTGATTCGCTGCGCGCCCCAGCGCAAGTTGGCCGGCGGCGAGCCACAGCTGAATCGCCTTCGCGCCGCGTCCCGCGGCGCTGTAGTGCTGCGCGACGAGATCGGGGCGCGCGTCAGTCACGTCGGCGAAGGAGGTGGTGAGCTCCTCCGCGATCCGGCCGTGAAATTCCTGACGCGTCTTCCGCAGCAGCGATTCGTACGCGGCATCCTGGATGAGCGCGTGCTTGAAGCCGTACGTGCGCGCCGGCGATGCGCCCGTCTGCGTGATGAGGTCGAGCTCCTCGAGGCGCTGGAGGACGTGCTCGAGACCATTCGCTGTCTTATCCGAGACTTTGAGCAACAGGTCGAACGTGAACTCGCGCCCGATCGTCGCCGCCAGCTGCGCGACGGGCTTGTCCGGTCCGAGCCGGTCGATGCGAGCCATCAGTGAATCATGAACTGTCGCCGGAATCAGTCCTGGCGGCAGAGGGCCGGTGAGCTCGTAGCGGTCGTCGAGCTCGCGGAGCACGCCGGTCTCGATGATCGTCCGGGTCACCGCCTCGACGAACAGCGGCACCCCGCCCGTTCGCGCGATCACCTGTTTCATCACCTCGTCCGGCAGCGATTTCCTCCCTACGACGCCGGCGATGAGCGCGCGCGCAGCGTCTCCCGGCAGCGCGCTCACGCTCACCTCGCGCCAGTTCGGCGCGGCCAGCCAGCCGATCGCTCCCTCTGGCCTCGTGGTGCACACCACGAGCAACGGAGACGCCGCCTGCCGAGTGACAAGGGCCGCCACCAGCTGCAACGTCGACGGATCCGCCCAGTGCAGGTCCTCGATCAGCAGCAGCACCGGCGTTCCGCCCGGAGAGTTCAGCAGCAGGTCCGCGAGGATCTCGAGCGTCCGCTCGCGCCGGCGCGCCGGCGCCATGTCGAGTGGCGGATACCGCTCACCGACAGGCACGGATAGCAGCGCGGCAAGGAGCGGCACCGCCTCCTCGATCGGCACGCCGCGCTCCTGCGCAAACCGCTCGATTGCATCGAGCTTCGTGTCGGTCGTCCGCTCGTGCTCGAGGCCGAGCCGGCGGTCGAGCATCTTCGTCACCGGCAGGAGTGCGCTGTTCAGGTCGTACGGCGAGCATTCCGCCTCGAACACCTCATGTAGCCTGTCGCGTGCCACCTGCGCGGCCACGCCGATCAGGCGCGACTTGCCGATGCCCGCCTCGCCGCGCAGCAGAATCGTCCGCCCCGTGCCACTCGCCGCCTCGGCCCACGCGGTGCGGATGGCGCTCATCTCGGACTCTCGGCCGACGAACGGTGCAAGGCCCGATGCCGACAACGCGTCGAACCGGCTCGTCGCGCCGCTGCGGCCGCGCACCCGGTACAGGTGCTGCGGGCGCGAGATGCCTCGCAGCGTCCGCGATCCTCGATCCTCGAGTTCGAAATGCCCGCCGATGAGACGTCGCGTCGCATCGCTGATGAGCACCGTGTCGGGTTCCGCCTCGCTCTGGAGCCGCGCGGCGATGTTGGGCGCCTCGCCAAGCGCGAGCTGCTCCCGTCGCAGCCCTGTGCCGACGTCGCCGATCACCACCAGTCCCGTGTGGATGCCGATGCGCACGTGCGGACGCTCGCCGCGCAGCGAGACGCGCTCGAGGCCCTGAAGAATCTCGAGCCCCGACTGCACCGCGCGAACGGGATCGTCCTCGTGCGCGACCGGATAGCCGAAGTACGCCAGAATGCCGTCGCCGAGATACTGGGCGACGTGCCCGTCATACCGCTGGATCACGTTCGAGCAGACGCCCTGGTACTCGGCGAACAGCTCGCGCAGTTCCTCCGGATCCCAGCTCTCCGACAGTGAGCTCGAGCCCACGAGATCCACGAAGAACACCGTGAGCTGGCGGCGCTCCGCGGGAGCCGGCGCGGCAACGCCGAGGGCGCGCTCGCAGCCGCTGCATGCCGTGGCGTCCGGCGGATTGCGACGGGCGCAATACGGGCAGGGCGCGCCGAGGGCCGCGCCACACTCCCCACAGAACTTCATGGTCTCGGCGTTCTCGGTAGTGCACTTGGAACACTTCATCGTGTGCCTGTTGTCAGCCGCCAAAGTCTATGGAACCACTCCCTGATTCCGCGGTTCACGCACCAAAACCCGAACTGCAATAAAAATGGGTCTGGAGTTGAGGTGAGGGGCTTTGGGTTGGGAGTGTATTGCCGGATCGGGGGTTCGGAGCCTGGAGTTACTCCCGATCCCCAAACTCGGCTCTGCACTCCGAAACAATCGAACAACCATATCCCGGCCTTCGGGGGATGTCGATAGGCGTGCGGAGGTCACACGCGTTCGGCGTCCGTGAGACCCACCAGCTCGAGGATGAGGCGTGCGTTCGCGCTCGTCGTCGGGCCAGGACGGAGTAGGTAGTCGAAGGACATCTGCACGCCCGAGTCGCCGCGGTGCGCGGTCTCTCGAAAGTGTCCCTGTTCGATCGTGAAGGGAGAGTCGAGCAGGTCGGTCACGAGGTCGGGATCGTGCGTCGTCAGGACGCCATAGCTTCCGTCCCCCAGCAGCCGGCGGAGCACGACTTGCGACGCATAGCGCCGGTCCGCGGCGTTCGTGCCGTGCAGGATCTCGTCGAAGAGGAACAGCACGGGCGACCCCCCCGATTCCGCATCGCGCACGATGTCGCGCAGGCGCGTGACCTCGGCGAGAAAGAGCGAGACGCCGGAGCCCAGTGCGTCCTCCACGCGCACGCTCGACCGGACGCGCGCGCGGCGGAGCGTCATCCCCGCGGCGCTGACGGGCCCGCCCGCGAGCGCGAGCACCGCATTCAGCCCGATCGCGCGGAGGTACGTCGTCTTTCCGGACATGTTCGAGCCGCTCAGGGCGAGCAGGGAGCCAGGACGGGCCAGCTGCACGGGGTTCGAGACGGCGACCTCCGGCGCGAGCAGCGGATGTGACGTGCGCTCCGCCAGATAGCAGGGCGCCGTCGCATCGTCGTGCACCACGGGCATCGTCCAGGCGGGATTCTCGTATCCGATGGTCGCCATCGCCGTGATCGCCTGCGCGCTCGATGCCCGGTCTACCCACTCGGCCACGTGTGCGCCGTAGCGCGCGCGCCATCGCTCGACCGCGGCTGCGATGTGCACGTCCAGCGCGACCACGGCGTTCATCGGCCAGTGTGCCATGGGGGTGAGCCGCACCTCGTTCCAGCGCAGGATCAGGTCGAGCTTCGCAAACGCGTCCGACGCCCCCTGTTCTCGCAGGGCGGCCTGCACCACGCCGAACTCGCCGGGCACCCCCTCCTCGACCACGATGCGGCGCATCGACGCATCGAGCCCGCGCAGCTGGGCGAGCAGGTCCCCAATGCCGGCGAGCGTCGCCGTGAGGTGTCGCCGAGCGGCGACGGCAAGAACGAGGTGCATGACCAGAAGCGCGATGATCACCGGCACCAGCGCCACGGCGAGCCCCTCGACGCGCCGCGTGACCTCGATCAGCGCGACGAGCAGCACCACGCTGATCGTGGCGATCAGGCCGCGCCCCTGCCACATCCTCGGCGCCGCGGGCGTCTCGCCGCTCCAGGTCACGAAGTGCGCAATCGGCGCGCGCGACGACGCGCGCGCCGGGTGTCCGCCATGACGCCCGATCACCGCGGCATCGATCAGGAAGCCTGGGCGCTCCCGCAGCGCGGCTACCGATTGCTGTCGCTGCTCGATGACGGCGACGTCGGCCGGATCCGTGAGCAGCCACTCGATGAGACGCGCGCCGCCGAGCGCCGGGGAGGAGACGTCGAGGAGGCGGAAGAGGGAGAAGTCGCCAAAGACGTCGAGGTCGCGCGCGGTGGCATTCGGCCCGCCCGCCGGGAACGACACGCGGGCCGCGGGCAGCTCGGCCCACGTGCGGCGGCAACGCGCAATGCCCGCGCGGCAGGCGGCGGCGACCTGTCGCTCGCGAGTGCCGATTGATGCCGACCGCCCGTGAAGGACCACCAGCGTCACGAAGACGGCGCCCCCGACGCCGCCGATCAGCCACGCCAGGGGGCTAGCGCCATCGCGCGTTGCATAGTGGAGGGCCACGAAGGTGACCACCGCGACCAGAAGTCTCGCCCACGATAAGCGCCTCGCCCGCCACTCCGCGCGCGCCGCCGCGGTTTCGGCGGATTCGAGGCGCGCGGCGTAGTGCTCGATGGGGGGCGCCATGTCCGGGCTTAGCAAGGAAATTCGAGGGATGGAATAGTTAGCACTGGCGCGCCGCTCCCAATTGTCATTGTTTTGACCGCGTACGAACGCTTAGAATATCTTAAGTATTGGACCTCCTCCTCTAGTTCTCAGGCCGTCGCGGCCTCCGCCCCTCCCCGAACTCACCAGACCAAGACATGCCTCCCGTCCTCGACTTGAGTTGCCTCGATTGCACCGATCCCGGCCGCGGGCCATGGCAGATGGTTCCGGACCTGGCCAACCGGTCCATCAAGGTTCGCCACAAGCGCAGTGGCTACGTCCATAGAGTGTACTATGGCACTCGGACCGACCGCACCCAGGAGGACGCCGAGCAGCAGGCCGTTGCGCTCTGTGCCATCCTCAATGCGCTGAAGGCGAAGCGCCCCTAGGTCTGCAACAAAAGCGCACGACTTGCGTGCGCATGATGTCGGCCCCCAGGCAAGCACGACGCATCATGAGGCGTGCTTGCCGCCATTCGCTCCGCCGCCGTCCTCGGTATCGAGGCATACGACGTCACCGTAGAGGTGGACGTCGCGCTGGGGTTGCCGAACTGGTTTCTCGTGGGGTTGCCCGCGAGCTCGGTCAAGGAGAGCCGAGAGCGCGTGAGTGCGGCGCTGGCGAACGCGGGCTTTGCGGTGCCGTCGCGTCGGATCACGGTCAACCTTGCTCCAGCGGACGTGCGCAAGGAAGGCTGCGCCTTCGACTTGCCGATGGCGCTCGGCGTGTTGGTGGGCAGTGGCGTGCTCGCGGCGCACACCGTCGAAAACTGCCTCGTCGTGGGCGAGCTCGGTCTCGATGGCTCGATTCGCCCGGTGCGCGGGGTGCTGTCGATTGCGCGACGACTGGCTGCGACGGCGCATGAAACCACGCTAATCCTTCCATCGGCAAACGTCGCGGAAGCATCGCTCGTGACTGGGCTCCGGCTGTGCGCTCCTGCGTCGCTCGCCGAGCTCGTGAAGTGGCTTCGCGACGGACATTTGCCAGCGCCGCGTAGCCGGGCGGTCGGCGCGCCGACGCTGGAGCATGTGGATCTGGCGGACGTGGCAGGGCAGGAAGGCGCGAAGCGCGCGCTCGCGATCGCGGCAGCCGGATCTCATGGGATCGTGCTCATCGGACCGCCGGGCGCAGGCAAGACGATGCTCGCGCGGCGCCTCCCAACCATCCTTCCCGCGCTGACCGACCTCGAGGCGCTGGAAGTCACCGCGGTTCATTCCGTTGCCGGCGTCCTGGATGCGGCCGGCGGTGCAATTACGCGGCGTCCCTTTCGCGCGCCTCATCACTCTACCTCGCAGGCTGGCCTGGTGGGCGGCGGATCGTCGCCACGGCCGGGAGAGGTCAGCCTCGCGCACCACGGCGTGTTGTTCCTGGACGAGCTCCTCGAGTTTCCGCGCTCGGTGCTCGAGGCCCTCAGGCAGCCGATGGAGGACGGCCACGTCACCATCGCGCGCGCGTGCGCGACGCTGCGCTTTCCGGCGCGATTCGCCCTGGCGGCCGCGATGAATCCGTGCCCGTGCGGCCACTCCGGCGACCCCACCCATCCATGCATCTGCCCCATCGCCGACGTCGCCAAATACCGCGCTCGGCTCTCCGGCCCGCTGGCCGATCGGATCGACCTGCATGTGCACGTGCCGCCGGTCGCGCTTGCGCGGCTGTCTGCGCGCGAGACGTGTCCGGGCTCGGTATCCGTGCGCGCGCAGGTCGAGGCGGCGCGCACGCGCCAACGCGCGCGCTACGGCAGGGACGACGCGTGCAACGCCCGCACGCCTGGGCGCTGGCTCGAAACGCACGGGGGGCTCGACGCCTCCGCGCGCACTACCCTCACTTCCGCGGGAGAGCGACTGCACCTCTCCGCGCGTGCATTCCATAGAGTGCTTCGCGTGGCACGTACCATCGCCGATCTCGATGACGCGGTGGGCGTGCACACGCAGCACGTGGCCGAGGCGCTCGGCTATCGGCCGAGGGGGGTGGAGCCGGAGCGGGCGGCCTTGTCGATCGCCTGACTTACGCTACCGTGCCCACGTTTCCGTTCGCAACGTTGCGCGCGCGTCGCTGCAGAATGCGGCGGACGATCACCGGCTGCATGACTCCCACGGCGCTCGACGCTGCCCAGTAGATGCCGATGCCTGACGCGAGCTTGAAGGCGAAGACGACGGTCAGCAGGCCGCTCACGACGGCCAGCACGTACGTCGAGATCCCGGCCGGAGTCGTACCTGTTGGCTGCGTGGCACCAGTGAGGCCGACGCCGAGCGCCGCGAGCACACCGGTCAGGACGGTGAGTGCCAAGTCGGGCCGGGTAAGGTCGCTGACCCACAGGAATCGGGTACCTGCGGTGAGTCCGGTGCGCACGGTCTGATAGAGGGCGGCGCCGAGCGGGACTTGGATGAGGGCGGTGATGAGCGTGCCTTTCGGGAGCATGGTGATTCCGTTCTCGCGATAGAGCGCGGCAGTCTGAGCGGCCAGTTCCCCGGGCTTGGCCGCATAGCGGGTCTTGAGGGCGTCGAGCTGTGGCGCGAGCTCGAGGATGCGCGCCTGATGGTCGCGGGCGGCGAGCGCGGCGCGCAGCGTGAGTGGTAGCAGGAGCACGCGTGCGCCGCCGCCGATCACTGCGATCGAGGCGCCGAGGCTGCCGTCCATGTGGTGGGCAAGCGCGAACAGGACTTGGCGCAATGCGTCGACGAGCAGATCCCAGCCTGGCATGTAATGCTCCGATTCGTGAGGTGCGAAGCCGTACGGGTAGGGCGGCGGCGTGTTCCATCCTCTTCGCCGGAACGCGTTCCACGTCTCGCGAGTGCATCTTGCAGGCATGCATCTCCGCTCATCATGCCTGTTCGCCATGGTCGCCCTCGCGGCATGCGACAGCGCGACGGCCCCCGCCACGAGCTCCATCGCCGTGCAGGTCGGCGGACTCCCAGCGGGCGTCGCCGCCGCGGTGGTCGTCACCGGGCCGAATGGGTTCCGTGCATCCGTCGATGCCTCGCGCATCATCTCGGCGCTGCCAAGCGGGTCGTACAGCATCGCCGCCGCCGCAGTGACGAGCACCGACGGGCGATTCGCTCCCAGCCCCGCGACCCAAACCATCGTCGTGGACGGCGTCGCGCCTTCCTCGGCTGCTCCGATCGCCTACAGCATCGCGACCGCGCGGCTCATGACGACCGTCGCCGGTCTTCCTGCCGATGCCGCGGCGAGCGTCACCATCACGGGGCCAGCGGGCTTTACCCGTACCGTGACCTCCACGACGCAAATCGACCTGCTGGAGCCGGGCGCGTATACGATCACCGCCGCCGACGTCCAATCCGGCGCCCGCACGTATCGCCCGGCGGCGCGCACGCAGCAGGTACAGCTAGCCGCGTCGACCACGCCGAGGGTCTCCACGATCTCCTACAGCTCTGGCACCGGCGTACTCGGCGTCAGCATCGCGGGACTTCCCGCTGGCGTATCCGCCTCCGTGACCGTCACGGGCCCGGGTGGATTCCAGCGCACACTCACGGCGTCCGCCACACTCGACCAGCTCGAGGCGGGCACCTACACCACGACAGGCGCAATCGTCGGGAGCGCGCTCACCACGTACCGCCCGAGTGCGACGCAGACGAGCACTGTCTCCGATGGCAGCATGAGCACGGTGAGCGCCAGCTAC
>JBKJMP010000622.1:0-15806 GCA_046596395.1 Gemmatimonadaceae bacterium | reverse complement strand
CGACGTGTCCGCGCCCCGCTCCTTCATATAGATGTGGACGATCGTCCCAGCCGGCGCAGAGACGTCGAGCATGCGCGGCCTGGTCGCAGAGCTGACGCCATGGCGTGGGGTCGGAGCGCCCGTCACCATCCCGCTCGCGCCGGATGCCATTGGGTTTCAGGCACGCTACCTCGGCAGTCTCTACGGCAGCCGCGCATGGCAGCCGAGCTGGATCTCGACGTCAGTGCTCCCGGTAGCGGTGGAGCTGCGCGTGGTGTTCGACACCACGGCAGCCACTCCTGATCGCGCGGCGCAGGCGCTGCTCGCGTTGCCGATGACGATCGCACTGGCCGGCCGCCGTTGATGTCGGGCAATCGCCGAGGGTTCGCGCTCATGGCCGCGATGTGGATGGTGGTGATCGTGGGGGCGGCCGGCTACGGACTTTCTGTGCAATCGCGGACGCGGCGTCTCGCGGTTGCGAACTCGCTGGAGCGAACGCAAGCGCGAGCCGCTGCGGACGCTGCTCTGGAGACCGCCCGAGCCGAACTCCAGAACCGTCTCGCCCGTCCACTCGATTCGCGCACGCGCTCGCTCATTGATGCGACGCTCGATCCATGGGGCGACCTGCGTTTCGTACGCACGGACACCATCCAGCTCGGCGACGAGCGCGCCGCAACGCGCGCACACGACGCTGGCACGCGACTCCAGATCAATCGCGCGTCGGAGGCGGATGTCAGGCGGTTGCTGGTTGCGCTTCGTGTCGATGCGGGCGACGCGGGCCGCCTCGCACAGCGCATCATGGATTGGCGCGATGCCGACACCTTTCGCCGTGCACGCGGTGCCGAGCGTGGCGAGTACCTTCGTGCGGGCGCACGCACGCTGCCTGCCGACGCAGACTTCGCGCGTGTGGAGGAGCTGCGTGACGTGGAGGGGATGACGGCGGAGCTGTTCGAGCGGCTCGCACCGTACGTCGGGGTGCTGGGCACAGGGCAGATCAACCTTAACGCCGCGCCGAAGCCGGTCGTCGCCTCACTGCCGGGGATGACGGAGGAAGCCGTGGTGCTCATCGAGCGCGCGCAGAAGGCGCAGCGCGCATTCCGGTCGCTCGAGGAGATCACGCAGCGGCTCTCTCCGGGCGCCCGGCAGTCGATCGTGGACGCCGGTGGTGAGCTCATGCAGCGTGTTGCATTCGATACGCGTGAGGTAGTCGTGGACGCAGAAGGCTGGCTCGACGGGAGTCCGCTGCGCGCGCGATCGGAAGCGCTGTTCGTGCGCGGCGGCGACGCGATGTTCACCGCGTGGCGACGGAGCGGGCAATGAGCGCGCTCACTGTGGGCGTCGCTCTCGATGGGAGGCACCTGTCGGTCGTCTGGCGCGCGAGCGGCACGCGCATGGGCTACTGGAGTACGATGTGGTCGAGCTGCGATGGCACACCAAGCACCATTGAGCGTACGCTCCTCGACCTCTGCCCACGCGCACCGACGACACGTAAGCTGACCGTGTCGCTCATGTGGCCACTCGCACAGACTCGCGCGCTCAGCCTGCCGCGCATGCCGCGCGAATCGATCGAAGCGGTGCTCGCGCGCGACTGGTCGCGCTACATCATCGGCGACCGCTCCGTACCCCACACTGTCAGTGTTCAGCCCACCGATCGTGGACGATGGCTCGTGACGTTCGCCCCCACCGACGTTATCGAGGCGATCGCGAGCGCTGCCGAAGAGATAGGCTGGCGCGCGCTCGACATTCGAAGTGGCGACGACAGCCTCGCGGGTGCTGCGCGTTCAATGACTTCGCAGGAGACGCGCGCGAACGACAGCATCGTTGTGGTCAGCGCTGCGACAGGGCCGTCCATCATAGCGCATCTTCGCGCCGGCAAGCCATGGCGCAGTCGCCGGCTCGTCTCATCGACCGAAGCCGACGTCGCCGATTTCATGCGCGCGTCATTCGGTGCCGGCAGCGCTGTTCCGAAGCCCGTGCGCATTCGCGCCACGGATGTCGGGCTCGACGCTGATGCAGGGCTCACCGACCTAATGGCGGTGGCGGGTACCCTTGGCGGCGCAACTCTGCCGCTGCGGTCCGCTGGCGCACAGCGAGTGCGTGTGCGTCAGGCACGGGCAACCACGCGCTGGCTCGCGATCGCTGCCAGCGTTGCGTTGCTTGCCGGGCTGGGGCTGGAGCGCTGGCGCATCCAGCGAGAGCTCGCTGACGTAAAGCGCGAGCGTGCGCTCACCGCCGCGCCAGCAAGCAGGGCCATCGCCGCGCGCGCGTCGATCGACGGCACGACCGACGTCGTGCAGGAACTGGCCGAGCGCGAGAACAATGCGTCTCGGGTGAGCAGCGTGATTGCGGCCATTGCCGTCGCCATTCCAACGGGCACCACGCTTACCGCGATTCGCGTCGCCGGCGACAGCGTAACGGTCGAAGGCGAGAGCACGCGTAGCGCGGGCGTGTACGAGGCGTTGCGGGCGGTGTCCTCGCTCGACCAGGTCAAGCTTTCGGCGCCGCTGAGACAGGAGCGCCGAGGGGATGAGGAGGCGGTGGAGCTCTTTGCGTTCAGTGCGCGGGTGCGAAAGTGACGCCTGCCTCCACTCTGACCCCAAGAGGCATGCGCCCGCAGGACCGGCGTGCGCTCATCGTCGGGGGCATCGCACTCGTCGCGATGCTGGGGTACGCTCGCGTGCTGAAGCCAGCGCTCGCCGCGCTCGCGCAGGAGCGCACAACGCTCGGCGAACAAGTGGCGCTGCTGTCGCGCGAGCGAGCGCTGGTAGCGGCGTCGCCCCGATTCCCTGCATTGCTCACGGCCGCGAACCAGGCACTCACCGCTGCACGGCCGCGACTCTTCGTGGGCGACTCGGTTGCCGCCACCGCCGAGTTCTCGACGTACGTGTCCCAGATTGCGACCGGCGCGGGTGTACGGCTCACCACCATCGAAGCGCGAACGCCCACCACTGCGCGGGCCGTCACGCGACTACTCGTGGACGTGCGCGGCGAAGGCAGCTGGCCGGAGGTGCTGGCATTCGTGCGCCTGCTCGAAGTATCAGCGCAGCTGGTGGACGTCACCAACCTCCGTCTCGAGCGCGGCCCGCGCGGCGGCCCACTCGCCGGCGACCAGATGTCCCTCTCGGCTACACTCGCCGGGTATGGTCGAGGGGCGCGATGAACGTCGCGGACTGGCCCACGAGCACGCGCATCGCGGCGGCGGCACTCGTGCTGGCGCTGGTGATCGACGCATACGTCGTGTTCCGGCCGCGCCGTGTGGAGACTGCACCTCCGCTGAGCCTCGCTCCGGTAAAGCGCGCTGCGGTTCGCCCCGTTGCCGACGCCGACCTCGTTCGCGAGGCGGGAGATCGCGAGCCGTTTGGCACCACGACACCATCGGACGTCATGATGGTGGCCAACGGCAGTGCGCCTGACGCCGCCGCTGCGTTGCCACCCGAGCGCCCCCGCCTGCTCGGCACGGTGGTGGAAGCACAGGGTGGAAGCTTCGTTGTCGTGTCACATCCAGACGCACGCGTGCAGCTCGTGCGGCTGGGCGAATTGGCCGGCGAGCTCCGCCTGAAGTCTGTCGCCGTTGGACAGGCCGAGTTCACCGATGCGAATGGCAGTCGCGTTACCCTGAGAATCCCGCCACCGGAATCCCGTCCATGAGCACCCTGCGCAAGACTTGCCGACACGCGATCTGTACGATCGCCGCGATGCTCTCGTGGACTGCGGTGCCGTTGCACGCGCAGGACACCACGCGTGCCGCGCCGTTGACACGAATGGATTTTCAGGATGCGGAGCTCCGCGCGGTGATCACGGCCATCGCGGCAGCGGGTGGGTTGAACGTCACGTATGGAGAAATCCCCAGCCGCAGAATCACGCTCCACCTGCCGCAGGGGCTGGCGCGCGCCGACATGCTGCCGCTGCTGCGCAGCATTGCGTCGTCGAACGGCTTGCGCGTCGTGGCCGATGGGACCCTGCTGCGCGTGGAGACCGCCGATGCGCGCGATGCTGCGACCACGGGCCAGGCGCGAGCCCGCGAGGGACTGCAACTCTTCGTGTACCGCCTCAAGCATGCGCGCGCGCCGCGGCTCGCGGCCACCCTGCAATCCATCTACGGTGGCCGCTCGGCGGAATCGCCGAACAGCTACGGATTGTCGAGCCGCCCGCTGAGCGAGCAACTGCGATCGACGCAGATCCCGCCGCTCAACATCGATACCATCGGACAAGGTGCGCGACCAGCGGTTGCGGTGCTGCCGGGTGCCCTTCAGGGCGACATTCAAATCGTCCCGGATGAAACGACGAACTCCCTCCTCATCCGAGCACAAGCGGGCGACTACGACACGATCCGCCAGGCGATCGACCTGCTCGACCTTCGGCCGCTTCAGGTATTCATCGAGGTGCTGATCGCCGAGGTGCGGCATACGCGCAACCTCGACGTTGGCATCACGGCGAGCGCCAGCCGTATCCAGGACGGCAATCAAACGACCGGTTCGATCACGTCCTCCTCGGCGAACGATTTCCTCGTCCGCATCACCCGTGGCGGCAGCGTCTCGATCGACGTCGCCCTCTCGGCGCTCGCTGAGCGCGGGGACGTGCGCATCCTCTCGCGTCCACTCATTCTCGCGGAGAACAACCTCGAGGCCAAGATTCTCGTGGGCAGCCAGCGCCCGTTCGTGCAGGTTTTCCGCTCGTTGCCGACGGACGGCGCCGTGCGCGATCAGGTGGTGCAGTATCGCGACGTAGGGACGTCGCTCGTCCTCCTCCCGACGATCAACCCCGACGGCTACGTCAATCTCCAGGTGAAGCAGGAGGTCAGCTCGGCAACGGCGGAGCTGCAATTCGGCGCGCCGGTGATCAGCACGCGCGAGGCGTCCACGCACCTCTTCGTGAAAGATCACGAGACCGTCGTGATCGGAGGGCTCGCCGACCGCCAGCTCGAGCAGACACGGTCAGGTATTCCCCTCTTGAGCTCTATCCCATGGATCGGAGGCCTGTTCGGCTCCACGCGCAACAACGACACGCAGAGCGAGCTGTATCTCTTCCTCACGCCGCACATCGTCGCATCCGATGACGACGCGGCGAAGGTGCGCGAGGGCATCGAGAACCGGCTCGACTCGGTGGGCGGAAAGCGCACGGACAATCCGGCCGTGACTCCGACGCCGAAGGTGCCAACGCCTCCGCTCCCAACACCGCCGAGCTCGCGGCCGTGACCATCGCGCTGGACGACGTTCGCGCGTTGTCGCCGCGCCTCGCTCCCGAGTATCTCGAGGAGCAGGGCGTCATTCCGCTGGACCTTGTGGACGGCGTACTGCACGTGGGGGTCTGGCGCGACGACGTCGAGCTCGATGCGCTGTACGATCTCGAGGCGCTTTTCTGCGTCCGCACTGTCGTGCACCAGGTAGACGAGAACGCCGCGCGCGCGGCGATTCGCCGAGTGTATGGCGAGACGTCCGCTCAGTCACTCATCGACTCCATCGGAACGAGCGCATCCGACGTAAACACAGACGCCCCCGCGATCGACGACCTGCGCGCGCTCGTTAACGAGGCGCCGGTGATCCGGCTCGTCAGCATGCTGCTCACGGAAGCGCTCGACGCCCGCGCATCCGACGTTCATCTCGAGGCCTACCCCGGCGCGCTCCGTATCCGCTATCGCGTGGACGGCGTACTCCAGGAAGCGCCGTCACCACCACGCAGTATGGCGCCCGCCGTCATCAGCCGACTCAAGGTGATGGCCAACCTCGACATCGCCGAGCGTCGCACGCCGCAGGATGGGCGCATTCGGCTGCCGTTACAGGATCGGCAAGTGGACGTCCGCGTCTCCACGATTCCCACGCTGCACGGCGAGAGCGTTGTGCTCCGGCTCCTCGACAAGGAGTCGGGTCGGCTGGACCTGACGACACTCGGCATGTCCGCCAGTGACCTCGCGCGGTTCGAGGATGTCCTCACGCGTCCCCACGGCATCGTGCTCGCCACCGGTCCCACGGGCTCGGGCAAGACGACCACGCTCTACGCCGCGCTGGAGCGACTGAGAACTGGACGCGAAAAGATCCTCACGGTCGAGGATCCAGTCGAATACCAGCTTGCCGGCATTCCGCAGGTGCCGGTGAACGAGAAGGTCGGCGTCACGTTCGCGAGCGCGCTGCGCGCACTGCTGCGCCAGGATCCGGACGTCATGCTCGTGGGCGAGATCCGTGATGGCGAGACGGCCGAGATTGCGACGCAGGCGGCGCTCACGGGACATCTCGTGTTGTCCACACTGCACACGAACGATGCGGCTGGGGCACTCACCCGTCTCGTGGACCTCGGAGTCGCGCCATTCCTGGTGTCGGCGACGGTCGAGGCGGTGCTCGCGCAACGACTGGTGCGGACGTCGTGTGCCGCCTGCGCCGCCCGCGTCGATGCAACCGACGCCGAGCGCGCTGCTCTCGCCATGCCGACACTCGAGACGATCGCCCGCGGCATCGGCTGCACCGCGTGCCGAGGGAGTGGATATTCGGGGAGGACCGGCGTCTACGAGCTCCTCGTGCTCGACGACCGCATGCGGGCGGCAATCAGTTCCGGCGACGGTGCGCCGACGATCCGCGCAATCGCGCACGAGTATGGAACGCCCGGGCTGCGCGACGATGGTGCGCGACTGGTTCAGGCGGGCATCACCACGCCGGAAGAGGTACTGCGGGTCTGCCGCCGCTGACGCGAGCGGCAGGCGACAGTGAAGCCCAGACCGCGGAACGCCGATGACGCCGCAACCGCGCACGCCGACGTCGCTGTAACCGCGTTGGAAAGCACGGCAGGGGGACATCCTTCAGAAGGCTCAGTGAAGAGCGGCACTATGAACGCTGAGCACGCTGAACAGCCTGCGCTGAAGACGCTGCAAGGGCTACGCGCCCGACGAATTCGTCGATCAGGCGAGCGAACGACTCTGGGTCGTCGAAGGGAACAGCGTGCGACGCCTTCGGCAACACCACGAGCGTGGCGCCAGCCGCCCCCGGTACCGACATGCCGATGAGCCGGGTCGCCTCGACACACCAGTCTTCGGTGACGAGCGGATCACGCCCGCCACAGACGACCAGGGTTGGCGCGACGATCGCCGGCAGCTTCTCCTCGATGCGATCCGCGAGCGCGTGACGCAGCGTCGCCAGCAACCGCAGCGGTCCCGCACGCAGGTAGTCGCGAACCACGTGCGTCGCGAGTGGCAGCGACTCGAATGGAATGTCGGCAATGACGCGCGAAACCTGTCCGAGCACCGACCGATGCGACGGATCCATGGTCGGCGCATTGAGGACGAGACCGAGCGCGCGTTGAGGTTCGCGCGTAACGAGCTCCACGATCACCTGGCAGCCGTACGAGTTTCCCACGAGCACTGCCGGCCCGATGCCGCGGACGTCCATCCACGTGGCCAGCGCCATCGCCAACTCGCACAGGTCGAGCGCACGACGCGGCGATCCGCTTCGGCCGAAGCCCGGCAGGTCGGGTCCCGCCACCGGGTACGTGCTCGCGAGCCGAACCATCGTCGGCTCCAGGTAGCGCGAGGACATCCCGAGACCGTGGACGAACACCACTGGCGTCGCCTCGCGCGCGAACGTGCGCACCGAGACACGCGCATGCATCGGCGTGCCATCGACGACGTCGGTCACGGAAATGAGGGAATCCGTCGGGACGACGGTGGACGACATGGCAGGACTCCAGCCTCGGTGGCATGCACGCGCCGACGGACGTCCACCTATCGAGTCCATGGCGTGGCGGGTATTCTACCGCCGTGCAACCTCCAGCGGACGACGACACCACAGCCTCAGGCTCCCCGCGCCTCACCCGGCGCGACCTTCTCCAATCGGCGGGCCTCGTGGCCGGTGCAGCGCTCAGCGCACCGATCGTGCAGCTATTCGCGCAGTCACCACCGCCGGTACCCACCACGCCCGTCGCACCAGCCGACGCGAGCAAGGTGCCAGGCCTCGCATCCGGTCCATTCAGCGAGCGATCACCTTTTGAGCGGCCTGCCCTCTCGCCCCTCGGCGTGGTGTCGGGCTCCACCAATACGCCGCTTCAGCATCTCAGCGGAACGATCACGCCGTCCGACCTGCACTTCCAGCGGCACCACAACGGCATCGCGATCATCGATCCGGCGACGTACGCCCTGACCCTGCACGGCCTCTGCAATCGTCCGCTGCGCTTCTCGCTGGACGAGCTCAAGCGCTTCCCGTCCGAGACGCACATGTACTTCGTGGAGTGCGCGGGCAACGGCCGCTCGGCCTACCGCACGCCGAAGCCAGGGATGACCCCGCAGGACGTGGACGGCATGACGAGCAACGCGGAATGGACCGGCGTCCGCGTATCGACCTTGCTGGGCGAGGTCGGGGTTCGCGCTTGAGCCAAGTGGGTGCTCGACGAGGGCGGCGACGCGGCGCTCCTCTCGCGCAGCATCCCCATCGAGAAGATGCTCGACGACGCGATGGTCGCGTACGCGCAGAATGGCGAGCCCATTCGCGTGGCGAACGGCTATCCAGCGCGCCTGCTGCTGCCGGGCTACGAGGGCAACACCTGCGTAAAGTGGATCCGTCGTCTCGAGCTCATCGCCGAGCCGAACATGTCGCGCGACGAGACGGTGAAGTACACCGACCCGCTTCCCGACGGCACTTCGCGGCAGTTCAGCTTCATCATGGACGCCAAGTCCATCATCACGTCGCCAGCGTATCCCGAGCGTCTTGCCGGTGCGGGATGGTGGCCCATCGGTGGTCTCGCGTGGAGCGGCCGCGGCCGGATCACGTCGGTAGACGTGAGCACCGACGGCGGAGTGACCTGGACCGCTGCCGAACTGCTCGGCACCGCGCATCCGCGCGCCCACACGAGGTTCCAGCACATGTGGCAGTGGGACGGTAAGGCCGCGCAGCTCATGAGCCGAGCGACGGATGAAACCGGATACGTCCAGCCGACGCTCGATGAGTATCGGAGGGTGCGTGGTGCGGGCACCGACTACCACTTCAATCACATCCGCACGTGGACCGTCGCGACCGACGGCTCGGTGGTTTTCGGTGGGTGACGCGATGCGCATTGCGCGGGCGTCCTGCTTGCTGCTCGTGCTTGCCGGCTGTGGGAACGCGGACGAGCGGCGAGTGGCGAGCGTCCGGCCGAACAGCTATGGACTCGGTCGCGCACCGACCGCGGCGGAGATTGCTGCAATCGACGTCGATGTGAATCCCGTCGGTGTGGGCTTGCCGGCCGGACACGGCACCGCGGCAACCGGAGCGATCGTGTATGCGCAGAAATGCGCCCTCTGTCACGGCCCGAAGGGCGAGGGGATCGAGAAGAATCCCCGCCTCGTGGGCCGCGACCCGGCACCAGGCTTCGTGTTCGCGAGGGACTTCAAGGCACCGAAGACAGTTGGCAACTACTGGCCGTATGCGACGACGCTGTACGACTACATCCACCGCACGATGCCGTACAACGCGCCAGGCTCACTGACGCCGGACGAGACTTACGGGGTCGTCGCGTGGCTTCTCGTCGAGAACGGGCACATTCCCGCGAGCCAAACGATCGATGCACGCTCGCTCCCGGCGGTGAAATTGCCCGCGCAGCGGCATCTCGTTCCCGACAATCGAACCGGCGGGCGAGGCTTTCGCTAAGGCGCCGCGAATCAGGTCGCGGCCTTGTCGATCCACCGTGGAAGCGCCGGCGGCTCCATCGCCTCCATGCGCTCGATGAGCGTGTGCGGCTCGAGGTCTACGAGGAGCAGGTCGCGGTACTCGCGACGGATGAACCCTTCCGTGACCGCATGATCGAGGAACGCGAGCAGCGGGACGAAAAAGCCGCGGACGTCGAGCAACCCATACGGCTTGCGGTGCAGACCCAGCTGTCCCCACGTCCAGACCTCGAACAACTCCTCGAGCGTGCCCAGTCCACCGGGCAGGGCGATGAAACCGTCGGACAGCTCGGCGAGCATCGATTTCCGCTCGTGCATCGACGAAACGACGCGCAGTTCCGTGAGTCCAGTGTGCGCTACCTCGCGATCCACGAGGTGCCTCGGCATGATCCCGATGACGTGACCGCCGGCGCCGAGCGCGCCGTCCGCCAGCGCGCCCATGAGCCCCGTGCATCCGCCGCCATACACGAGACGTCGCCCGCTCTCGGCGATGTAGCGCCCGAGCGCGGTTGCCGTTGCGGCATACTCCGGCTCGATGCCGGGATTGGCGGCGCAGAAGACGCAGATGGTCTGGAGTGTCATCGCAGAGGGAAGGGGAGCAGCGGATCGAACGTCGGCATAGAGAAGGAAAATGGACGGGGGATGGTCGGCGTCCTATCGTGTACGCAAACACACGAGGCCGCTACTACTTCCGGAGAGTGACATGGACCTGTTTCGGGGCATCAACTGGCTGGCCGTTCTCGGTGCAGCGGTCGCAGGGTTGCTAATCGGCGAACTCGGGTTCTCTCCGGTGATGTTTTCCAAGCCGTGAGCCTACAGCGTGCACTCGGTGTCGGATTCGGCGTCGCTGTTGCCGTAGGCAGCATGATTGGAGCGGGCATCCTGCGGGCGCCCGCCGACGTCGCACAACGACTTCCGCTGCCCTCGCTGTTCTTCGGGGCATGGATTGCCGGCGGCCTGTACGCCCTGCTCGGCGCCAATGCCCTCGCGGAGCTTGGCACGATGCTGCCTCGCTCCGGCGGGCAGTACGTGTTCGTTCGCCGCGCGCTTGGCCCGTATCCCGGCTTTCTGGTGGGGTGGAACGACTGGCTGTCGACGTGCGGCTCGAGCGCGGCGGTCGCACTGGTGGTCGGGGAGGCACTCGGGAACGTCTTTCCAGCCCTCGCGTCGGGCGCAGTCACGGCGGGTGCCATTCTCGTTGGCCTCATCACGCTCGTGCTGTGGCGGGGCGTGCGCGAGAGCGATCGAACCCAGCGCATCACCAGCCTGCTCAAGGCGCTCGTGCTGTTCGCGCTCGTCATCGCATGCCTGGGCGCGAAGGCGATGGGTGAGGTGGACCGCGCGCCCGCCGCCGCGCCGATGATTGCACCAACCGGTCTCGCGCTCGCGGCGGCGTTCGTCGTCGCGCTTCAGGGCGTCATCTACGCATACGACGGCTGGACCGGCGTGATCTACTTCTCGGAGGAGGTGCGCGACCCCGGACGGGACGTACCGCGCGCGCTCATGCTCGGCGTCATCTCGGTGATCGTGCTCTACCTCTTGCTCAATGCGGCGTTCCTCGTGGTACTCTCGCTTCCCGCGCTGGCCGCGTCTCCGCTTGCAGCGGCGAGTGCGGCCACCTCGGTCTTCGGATCACGCGGAGGAATGCTCGTGCAGATCCTCGTCGTGATCGCCCTACCGAGCGCAGTCGTTGCGAACACACTCATGGCTTCGCGCGTGGCATTCGCCCTCGGTCGCGACGGCGTTGCGCCGCGCGCATTCGCCGACGTGAACCCCGGAGGCACGCCGGGACCCGCGCTCCTGGCGTCCAGCGCCGTATCCGCGCTCTTCCTGCTCACCGGTGCGTTCGAGCGCGTGATCGCGATCTGCGCATTTCTCTTCGTGGCGAGCTACATGCTGTCGTTCGCATCGGTCTTCGTGCTCCGGCATCGTGAGCCGGCCGCCACCCGACCGTATCGAGCATGGGGGCATCCGTGGACGACCGGCTTTGTTCTCCTCGGGTCGATCGTGTTCCTCATCGGCACCGTCGTGGCCGATCCACGCAACGGGCTCGTGGCACTCGGAATGGTCGTGATCAGCTATCCGCTGTTTCGGTTTCTGAGCCGAACCCGCAATACCTAGTGGTGTGGAGCGCGACAGCAGGCTCGCGTTGGGAACCCAGACCACGGAACGCCGATGACGCCGAAACAACGCACGCCGACGGCGCTGCAACAGCGTTGTAAGGAACTGCCGGGATCGAAGACTTGAAGCAGTGCATGGTGATGTCCCCTGTCATCCTGAGCGCAGCGACGCCCTTGAACGTGCAGGTCCTTCGCTGCGCTCAGGACGACACGTTGGGTTTCAGGACGGACACCAGCTAGAGGGAAAAGACGAATAGCATCCCACCCCAGCTCGTCCAGCGCGCAAGATCCGGCAGCGTCGAGCCACGATCACGCACATCGTATGGCAGGTTCGACGCGACGTCGCCCGCGATGAGGAGGCCCATGTCGCCGCCGATGCCGGAGTACACCGCGATGTACTGCTTGCCGTCGGGACCCGTGTACGCGATGGGATTGCCGACGACACCGGAGCCGACCTTGAACTTCCAGAGCAGCGTGCCGTTGCGCGCGTCGACGGCCTTGAACCAGCCATCGAGCGTTCCATAGAACGCGACATCCCCCTTCGTGACGAGTGCGCCGCCCCAGACCGGATAGGGTTCCTTGATTCCCCAGATCTTCCGGCCAGTCGTCGCATCCCACGCCATGAACTCGCCGCGATAGCCGCCGGGTCCTCCGTACTCGGGCGCATTGCCACCGATGTACGGCGTGCCGGGAATGTACGTGACCTCGCGTGCCTCGAAGTCCATGCAGAGGTTGTTGGTCGGGACATAGAACAGTCCCGTCTTCGGCGAGAATGCGGCTGGCTGCTGGTTCTTTCCGCCCTCGAGACTCGGGCAGATGTTGGTGACCTTGGTGCCCTGGAAGGGGACCTTGTCCGCAACGAGCCGGGGACGACCTGTCGCGAGGTCGATGCCGGTGGACCAGTTCGTCGGCACATACGGCTTCGCGAGAATCACCTCGCCGTTGGTGCGATCCATCGTGTACGCGAAGCCATTGCGATCGAAGTGGACGAGCGCCTTCCGCGTGCGTCCACCAATGGGCAGGTCCACCAGGATGTTCTCGTTCACGGCATCGTAGTCCCACACATCGTGCGGTGTCGGCTGGAACGCCCAGACCATCTCGCCGGTGTCGGCATCACGCGCGATGACGGCGGCGCTCCACTTGTTGTCGCCCGGACGTTGCTTGCCGTTCCACGGTCCGGGATTCGACGTGCCGTGGTAGACGAGGTTGAGCTCCGGGTCGTACGACAGCCACCCCCACACGGTCGCGCCGCCCTGCATCCAAGTGGTGCCTGGCCAGCTGGTGGCGCCCTGATTCCGGCTGGTATCACTGCGATAGAACGGCTTGAATCGCGCGCCAACCTTGATGTCGGCATCGGGGCCGATGTTGTACGCTCTCCATACTTGTTTCCCGGACGCCGCATCGATCGCCGCGATCCAGCCGCGCACGCCCATCTCGCCGCCGCTCGACCCGACGATGACCTTGCCGTTCACCACGATGGGCGCCATCGTCATCGTCTCGCCCTTCGCGACGTCGCCCATGCGCGTGCGCCACACGAGGCGACCGGTGGTGACATCGATGGCGACGGTGTGTCCGTCGAGCAGGTTGTAGAAGATACGGCCAGCGTCGTATGCGGCACCGCGATTTACCACGTCGCAGCACGCGAGACCCACGGCCACCTGGTTGTTCTCGGGGCGCACCTTCCACTTGAGCGGCTGCCCTTCCGTCGCGAGATCGAGCGCGTACGACACGTTCGGAAATGGCGTCACGAGGTACATCGTGTTCGCGACGACGAGCGGGGACCCTTCGTGGCCGCGCAGCACACCCGTCGAGAAGGTCCACGCGGCGCGCAGGTTCTTCGCATTCGCCGCCGTGATCTCATCGAGCTCGCTGTAGCGCGAGTTGGCGTAGTCGCCGGCCTGCTGGGCCCACTCGCCCGCGGCGCCGCGGCGCGGCGCGGCGATCCGGGTGCCGGAGACCATCGTCGCCGAGGAGTCGGCCGCGGGTGCCGGTGCCTTGCTGCAGGCCACCGTCATTGCAAGCGTGAACAGGCTGGCGACAAGTCGAGCCATCGTGTCCTCCGGAGTGAGATCAGCGCTGCTTCGCTGCCGCCTTCTTCGCCGTTTTCTTCGCCGGTTTCTTCGCCGGTTTCTTCGCCGCCTTCGTGGGCCGAGTCTGCTCGTAGTAGGCGATGTCGTCGTCCACCGACATACCTGCGATCGCATCGCCGATGGCTTGCAGCGGAAGGTCGTCGAGCGACGTGAATCGAACGCACGACTTCCCCATGTCGAGCCGCTTACCAGCGCGCTCGAATGCGTCCTTGAACGCTGCCGCGCGCGCGCTGCTGCTGGCCATGGCCATACCGGTTGAGGTGAGTCGCTATTTCTTCGCGGCGGGCATGAGGTAGTCCTGTGCGGCGACGCATTGCCAGCGTCCATCGAGCTTCACCCACGTGTCGGTATAGCGATACCGCCGGTCGAACGGCCCGGATGGTCCGCGTCCCTTCATGCGCAGGATGCCGATCACGACGGCGGCGTCGCCATAGACCATGGCGCGCATGCCGGAGTTCGTCGCCGACGTCACCGTGTCGGTGCCACTGGTGAACACCTTGATACCTTCGGCGCGGCCCATCACGCCCGATTCGTCGGAGTAAACCCAGTTCGGTGCGACGATGCGGCCGAGTGCCTTGGCGTCGCGACGAACGACGGCGCGGGCGAATTCGTCCTCGATGCGGTAGAGCGCCTGCTCGGCGGCCTTTGTGCTCCCCTGTGCGGCGGCGGGGGGCGATACGGACAGCGCGAACAGCAGCAACAGCAGGTGCAGGCGCCTACTCTCCGAACTGTGGCTCATATTGACCCTCGTACTCTTCGTGTGAACGAAGCCGGTTGAGCGTGCGGGCACAGGTGTTCCATCGCAGGATCGCGTCGTCGTTGCCTGGCGTGCGCAGGGCTTCCGCCTGCTCGAACGCCGTCATCGCGGCGCGAAACGACTGGTAGGCCATGGCTTCGGCGTGCATGGCACCGTGCAGCAGCTGGGCGTGGCCGAGCCGCTCCTTGATGATGCCGGCGTAGTACGCGCGTTGGTAGGGATCGGTGAGCCGCTCCGCCACCGCGCGCGCGCGCACGGCGAGGTCACGCGGCTCGGACGTGAACTGGTCGGTGAGCGAGAGCAACAGCATCACGAGGACCTGCTGGTTCACTGCGTCCACCTCGAGGATGTCGAGGCAGATGCTCTCCGTGGCCCACGACTGGTTGAGCAGGCGGTAGCGCTCCGCCTTCTGGAGCGCACGAGGAATCGCTTCCGCGGAGATGGTCTTGAGGTGCAGGGTGTGCTCCATGCGCGTCTCCTTCAGCTCCGTGGCCGGCCGCGAACCAGGCGGACGAGCGCCTTGAACGGATCGTAGTGTTCGTCCACGACGCGCTCCTTCAGCGGGATGATGGCGTTGTCCGTGATGTGGATGTCTTCCGGGCAGACTTCCGTGCAACACTTCGTGATGTTGCACATGGCGATGCCTGACTCATGCCGGGCAAGGGGCAGCCGGTCCAGTATGTCCAGCGGGTGCATGTCCAGCTCCGCGAGGCGCACGAAGAAGCGCGGACCGGCGAAGTTCGGCTTGTTCTCCTCGTGGTCGCGGATCACGTGGCAGACGTTCTGGCAGAGGAAGCACTCGATGCACTTGCGGAACTCCTGCCCGCGGTCGATGTCTTCCTGCATCATGCGGTAGGTGCCGTCCGCTTCTGGTGCGCGCGGTGTGAACGCCGGGATCTTCTTCGCAACCTGGTAGTTGAACGACACGTCCGTCACGAGGTCGCGAATGTGCGGCCAGGCCTTCATCGGCGCGACTGTGATGGCCAGACCCGCCGGGTCGTAGAGGTTCATGCGCGTCATGCACATGAGTGCCGGCTTGCCGTTAATCTCGGCGCTGCAACTGCCGCACTTCCCCGCCTTGCAGTTCCAGCGAACCGCGAGATCCGGGGCCTGCGTGGCCTGGATGGTGTGGATCACGTCCAGCACAACCTGGCCCTCTTCCACATCGACCGTGTAGTCCTTATACCCGCCCTGGTTCTTGTCGCCGCGGTAGACGCGCATGGTGTAATTCGCCATTAGTG
>JBKJMP010000598.1:0-7360 GCA_046596395.1 Gemmatimonadaceae bacterium | reverse complement strand
CGCGCGCCCGCCTCGCCACGTCGAGAAGCTCGGCATCGATCGCCGGCGCGGCCCGACGCAGCGCGGGCAGGATGTCGTGGCGAACGCGATTCCGCGCGAAGTCGCTGGAGCCGTTGCTCGGGTCGTCAGCCCATTGAAGTCCGCGGGCGTGCGCATATGCCTCGAGCTCGGAGCGCCTGATGCCGACGAAGGGCCGCACGTGGGTAGTCGGCGCGTATAGCCCGGCGAGTCCGCGCGCGCCGCTGCCGCGCATGATGCGCATGAGGACCGTCTCGACCTGGTCGTCTTCGGTATGCGCCGTGACGATCCGCGCGCCAAGTCGCGATGCAACCGATTCGAGGAAGCCGTAGCGGGCCGAGCGCCACATCGCCTCTCGCCCATCTCGTGGAACGACGTCCGGATCGCCACATCCGATGACGCATTCCAAGCTGTGAGCGGCCGCGTGGCGCTCCACGAGATGGGCCGCCTGGCTCGCGGCGCGACCGGTTCCGTGGTCAAAGGTCGCGACTGCGGCGATGCGGCTGTGCGCCACCGACGACATAGCGCTCAGGAGACTCATTGAATCGAGCCCGCCCGACACCGCCAGCAGCATCGGCGTTTCGGAAGCCCTCGCGGCGCGGCGTGCCGCGCGCAGCACGGCGCGCGCCGGGTCGTGATTCATGGCGGAATATACTCGCCCCGATTCTCGGCGAGGAACTGCGGCACCTCTGGTTGCTGTCCCGACGCATAGCTATCTTCCCGCCGTCACATCCAGACCCACGGACAGGAGCAAACCCCTTGGAAACGCACGGCCCCCTTGGCACCCTCTGGGTCGGTCTCGGCCTCTGCGCATTTTACATCGCGCTGGTGTGGATCAACACGTTGCTCGGCGTCGTCCTCACGCCGCTCTTCATCGTCCCGCTCACGTGGCTGCAGGACAAAGTGCGCGGGAAGTCCCCCGCGCGTGGCTGACCTCGCGCGGCAAGCACACCAACGTCACTCCCTGAGGGACGCGAGCTACATGCCCGCGTCCCTTCCGTTTTTGCGCGGCGCGGCGCGGCGTTTCAGAAGCGCGGCGCTCTGCGCGCTCTGCACCCTGCTCTGGGCACCCCCCTCGGCCGCACAGCCACCTCGCCCATGGCTCGACTGGCGCACGGTGGAAACGGAGAACTTCGTCTTCCACTTTCCTGAGCGCTACCGCACCTGGACGGTGGCCCTCATGGAGCGCATGGAAGGCGTGCGCGGGCAGGTCGCGCGCATCGTCGGCTACGTCCCTCCGCATCGGGTTCACGTGGTCGTGGACGACCCGGCAAACGACGCGAACGGGACGGCGTTCACCCCCTTGGACGCGCCGACTATCATCCTTTGGCCAACCCCCCCGGATCCGCGCGAGGAGATTGGCAACTTCCGCAACTGGGCCGAGCTCCTCGCCACTCACGAGTTCGCGCACGTCGCACATCTGGGCCGGCCCTCACGGAATCGCTGGAAAGGACTGCTGTGGGATCTGTCTCCCGTTCCCCTCGGTCCCATCGCCTCGAATGCGCCGCGGTGGGCCATCGAGGGCTTCGCGACGTATGTCGAAGGCCGCGTTACCGGGTCCGGGCGTCCCAACAACGCGTGGCGAGCTGCGTACCTCCGGCAGTTCGCTCTCGAAGGACGTCTGCCCAGCTACGCGCAGCTGAACGGCAGTGCAGGATGGGAAGGGGGGAACTTCGCATACCTGGCGGGATCTGCGTTCCTCGAATGGTTGGCCAGGCGCGAGGGAGACTCCAGCGTGACGGCACTCTGGCGGCGCATGACCGCCAAGACCACTCGCTCTTTTGACGAGGCGTTCGCCGGCGTCTATGGCGGGGGACCGGCGGAGCTCTACGGGCGGTTTGCGGCGGCCGTGACCGGCGACGCCCTCTCCTTCGACCGCGCGCTCGCGCGCGACGCCCTTGTGCAGGGGACGCTGATCCAGCGGCTGACCCGCAAGACGGGCGACCCGGCGGTGTCGCCAGACGGGCGCTTCGTCGCCTTGGTCGTTCGGCGCCAGGATGCGCCGAGTCGTCTGGTGGTGTGGGGAACTGCCGACGAGCCGGATACGCTCACCGAGCGCCGCCGGCTCGCGCAGCTCGCCGTGGACCCCGACGACGTCCCCGACCGGGCCTTCCACCCCGCGCCGAAGCGCGTGATCATCTCGCTCGTGGCTGGAGATGGCGCGTCGTACGAGTCGCCGAGGTGGTTGCCGGATAACCGGCGCCTGCTCGTGTCGCGGCGCATGCCGTTGCGCGACGGTACCATCCGCCCCGATCTCTTCATATGGAGTGCGGAGGACGGCACGTTGTCCCGCCTGACGCACGGCGCCGCGCTCAAGGAGCCCGACCCGTCGGCCGACGGAACGTGGGCGGCCGCGATTCGCTGCGACCGCGGGTGGTGTGATCTCGTTCGAGTCGACCTGACGACGGGGGCGATCAGGGTCATCATCGCCGGGGATGTCGGGAGGAATTACTACCGCCCCCGGGTCTCGAGGGTCACGGGCGAGATTGCGGTTGCCGAGCAGTTGGGCGACCGGTGGCGGATCGCACGCGTGAATGCCGAGACGGGCGCGCTGACCTACGCGGACCCCGACGACGGGGTCACGCGCTACGACGCCACATATGCCACGGACGGGCGGACGATCGTCGCCACGTCCGAAGCGCGAGGCATCGCGAACCTCGAGCGCCTGGATGTGGACGGCCGGGTGACGCGCCTGACCGCAGTCACCGGCGCGGCGGTCGCGGTGGACGTCGCTCCAGACGGGGCACTGTGGTTCCTGAACATGCAGGCGAACGGATTCGACCTCCGCCGGCTCGTGCCGGACAGCGCGTCGATCGCGCGGGCAGCCCAAGCGTCCGCACCCCTGCACCTGGCCCTCGTGGATTCGCTATCACCCGTCCTGCCCCCGAGAGGCATCGTCCGAGGGGATTCCACTCGTCGCCCCGTTCGCGCCTCGATCGGCGACGAGCGTGGGTATGGTATCGGGGATTCGAGGTATCGCTACGTGCCTGGAATCACGTCGGGCTACGGTGGCTCGACCCTGCTACTCGCCCTCGTGCGCAGCGATCCGGTCGGCAGGGTCGGCGGCGCGTTCATCGCCAGCGCTGGTGCCGGTTCGTTGCCCACGGGTTTCGCATTCGAGCTGGCCACGCGTCAGATGCGGACCGCCGTCACGCTCAATGGATGGCTTGCCCATGAGGCCCCCTCCCGGATTTTCGCCGGTGACGTCGAGAACGGCCTGGACCTGACCCGCGCCGGTGGCGCTCTGCGCTTCCAGCGCACGCGGGCGCGTGATGGGGCCGACCTCGCCGCAACGCTGACGCTGTTGGGGGAGCGCCACCTGCCGAGCTTCCTGACGTCCGTGACGCGGGCATCGGCCATTGGGCACTTCAGCGCCGTCCTGCGCCAGCGGGACGAGGGCACGCGCTATCAGGAGCAGCTGACGGTGCTCGCCGAGGGCGGTGGATTGGGGGGGCACGCGTACCTGCGCCAGCGCTCGTCCCTGTTCTTTGGCACTGGGTACGGCTCGAACCCGCTCACCACCATCCGGGTTTCGTATGGAACGCTCGGTGGAAGCCAAGGCGTGGTCCGGGAGCGGTTCGTGATCGGCGGCTTCTCCTCGCCCCTCCTCGATCCCATGCTCGACGCTCGGCGGGTGGACGCTCCGGCGTATCCCGCGGGGAGCGCGTCGGCGGTGTCGTTCGGGTCGTTCAGGGCGGCGGTCCCGATCGCTGCCTTCGAGCTGTTCTACTCTGGAGCGAGTACCGACCTCTTCCGCACAGCGCTCCGCAGTTATGGCTTGGAGCTCCGCCAGCGCGTCGGCGCCATCCCGGCCCTGGGCACCCCGACCGTGGACGCCCTGATGGGCTTCGCCCGAGCCGCGGATGCTCCAGTGGAAGGCGAGTGGCGATACTACATCACGCTGGCACTGCGACCGTAGGCTGACCTGCGCGTTGTCCCGCGCTGGTGCGTCGTTGGCGAGACGGGCGAACACGCGGCCCCCGGCGCAGCACGTGCTGCGCTGTCGTCGCTGCCGGGGCTACTGTCGCCGCAGGGTCGCGAGCGACAGCACGCCATTTTTGTGATAGCTATGTAAGTTACTGTATTTCAATGAGTTATGAGTGTTCTGCTAAAGTACTTTAACTGAATTATCTGCACACGCTGCACTGGTGAAAGTGATTTGGTAGATCGAAAAAAGGGGGCCGCCTTAGGCCCCCTTCGCGCAGTCCTGACTGTGAGCGAACGCGCTCGAGCCCCTATCGGTAGGGCCCGCTGCCGGTTGATGATGATCCCCCGGCTCGGCCGCCGCCGCCGCCGCGCTTCCGGTTCGGCCCCCGGCTGCCGCGTCCGTCCTTCCCGTCCCCGCCCCTCGCCGGACCCGCGGCTTCCGCCGACCCCCCCTGCGCAGGCGGACGTGGGCGAGCCGGACGGCCACCCCCTCCTGCCTGCGGCCGCGCGCTTCGGGCCGGCGATGCTGCACCGCCCGCGTTCGCGGCCCGACGCTCGGCCTTCTCCTTCGCCCGCTTTCGCTCCTCCGCCTTCCGCGCTCGAATCTCCGCGATACGCTCGGCAATCGGTACCTCGAAGCGCTGCTTTGGCTTGGTCGCGTAGTCGAACCCCGGCACCACGACCCTGGTCAGCCGCTTGCCAATGGCTCGCTCGATGGCCGACAGGTCGCTCTCCTCTTCAGGCGAGACGAAGGTGAAGGCATCGCCAGTCGCGTCGGCACGCGCCGTACGGCCGACCCGGTGGATGTAGTCCTCCGGGATGTGCGGAACGTCGAAGTTCACCACGTGCTCCAACTGCTCCACGTCGATCCCACGCGCGACGATGTCGGTGGCCACGAGGCACCGGTAGCGGCCGGTCTTGAAGCCGTCGAGGGCCTCCGTGCGCTGCGCCTGTGAGCGATTGCCGTGAATCTTGGCGTTCGGCACGCCCTCGCTGACGAGGTAGTCGGCCAAGCGGTTCGCCCGGTGCTTCGTCCGCGTGAACACGATCACGCTGCCGATGTCCCCCCGGCGCATGAGCTCCACGAAAAGCGCGGGCTTGATCTCCTCTCGCACCGGGTAGACCGCCTGGCGTATCCCTGTTGCTGGCGCGGACTTACGCTCCAGGTTGATAAACGCGGGATCCTTCAGGAGCTCTCGCGTCAGCGTCACGATCGGCGCGGGCATGGTCGCCGAGAAGAACAGCGTCTGGCGCTTGACCGGCAGGTGTTTCAGCACGCGCTTGATGTCCGGCAGAAAGCCCATGTCCAGCATCCGGTCGGCCTCGTCCAACACGAGCACCTCGAGCCCCGCCAGCTTGGCGTAGGGCTGCTTGAAGTGATCGAGCAGGCGCCCAGGGGTGGCGATCAGGACGTCAACGCCAGAACGGAAGGCGTGCTCCTGCGGCCCCATGCCCACGCCGCCGAAGACCGCCGCGCCAGAGAGCGGGGTGTGAACCGCGAGCTGGCGCAGATGCTCCTCGATCTGCGCCGCGAGCTCGCGGGTCGGCGTGAGGACCAGCGCGCGCGTGGTTCCGCGGGGCTTGCCCATGAGGCGGTGGAGCACCGGCAACAGAAACGCCGCGGTCTTGCCGCTGCCCGTCATGGCGCAGGCGAGTAGGTCGCGGCCCTCGAGGGCGGGCGGAATGGCCTGCTCCTGGATGGGCGTGGCGCGGGTGAATCCGAGCTCTTTCGTGCCTTTGAGCAGATCAGGGTGCAGCTTGAACGATGCGAACGGCATGATGCGGACTTGAGTGGTCGTACGTCAGATAGGAAGCCTGTAACGTAGCCTGTTTGACGATTCCCTGTCCTTCGGGAGGCTCACGAGCGCGCGGGATGGCACGAAAACCCAACCCTTCCCGGTTCGCCCGTGTCTACACGACGGCAGTGCCCGGGAGACCGCGAGGCGGAACGTGCACTATACGACGCGCCCGTCGACCGCGTCTTCCGGCTCGTCGTTCAGTTCAGAGCAGGACGGCGATGTCGTATAGCGCATGCGTCCACGCCGTTATTCCGAATCCGCGCGTGAGGTACATCGCGCTGAACGCGACTCCGGCGAGGGCGCGAAACACGAACGAGTCGAGGCGGAGCGGGTCGCCCATCGGCCCGACGTAGTGAAAGGCCGAGAAGAGCACGGCTCCAACGAGCGTCGCTGCGACGCCGGCGCTGAGCTGCTTTGCCCCTAGCAGCCGAAAGCCGTTCGCGAGCAACGCCACGAGTATCACGCGGAAGAGGAGCTCCTCGTACAGGCCGGCCCCGAGCGACAGTGTGAACCGCTCGAGCACCGAGCCATCCGCAATGCCTCCAGCGGCGAGGCGGGCGAGCGGTCCGACGAGCTGCATCGTGGCCATGCCGATGACGAGCCCGAACACCATGGCCAGCACCACGGATTCGGCGAACATCGCAGCGAAAATCCCTGGGCGGAGTTGACCGGCGCTCGTGTCACGGTGGATCAGGTAGAGCGAGACGCCGATGACGATCGCCATGAACACCATCGGCCCGCGGATGCCGAAGAGGGCGCTGAAGAGGCTCGTGAGGATGACGTCGGCACCGTTGCGGATCACGCCGCCGTCCGCGCGCACTGGCGCCAGGAGCATCAGCAACTCGTAGAGCAGCAGGAGGGGGAGAACGAAGAGGAGGCTGTAGCGATGCGACCGGCTCTTCTCCCAGTACGAGGCAGCTTCGCCCCGCAGGGGTGCGGTCATGGCTTCGCCGGCGTGACCTTCCAGAAGTCGATGCCGCCCGCCATCTGGCCGATGTCGATCGTGGAGACCTTCTGGAGGGCGCGAAGGTCGATCACGTCCACGCCACCGGGCTCAGAGCCAATCCCCTCCTGTGAGATGAACGCGTACCGGTCATCGGGGGAGACGACGACGCCATGGACGACGCGGCGCGAGGTGGGGATCCGGGCAGCCTCCTTTCCGGCCGCGAGGTCGATGACCGACACCGACTTTCCGCGCTTGTTCGTTGCGATCAGGTACTTGCCATCGCGGGTCACGGCGAGGTTGTAGACGCCATCGCCGGTGGGAATGCGGCGCGTCATTTTCCAGCTCGCCACGTCGATCTCGACCACGTCGCTGCTCTTGTTGCAGGCCACGAAGACATGACTTCCAGTGGCGGACGGCTGAACCCACGTAGGCGAGCAGCTCACGTCACCGGGCTTTGTGGCTTCCATCCCATGGCCACTCATGTCATGACCCGCATGCGCACCGCTCGGCGCCTTCTTCGGGGCGCCGACCATTCCCGCCTCCTTGCCCTTCGTGAGCAGGAAGTGGCGTGCGACGCCGAAGGTGCGGGTGTCGATCTCCACGGCCATGTCGTCCATCATGCACCCCGAGTACTGAAAGGTGCCCTGGACGTTGATTCGCGAGCCATGGG
>JBKJMP010000583.1:0-6337 GCA_046596395.1 Gemmatimonadaceae bacterium | reverse complement strand
CCGAACGGGCTGCTGAGGCGACGCACTGGACGGAGTTGCGCTCCAAGTCGTAGAATGACCGATCTCGCTCTTCGGCGAACATAACACTCGACGCGCACCGGCCGGAACGTCCGCGTCGTGTCTTTCTATAGGAGATCGCCGATGAAGCGGCGTACACTCGTTGGTGGCGCGATTGCGGCCGTCGTGCTCGCTGCCCTGATCGTCGGACAGGCTAGGCTCCAGGCGGCGAGCGAAGCGCAGGCAGTGCGCGCGCCGCGCTTCGAGGTCGACCCGATGTGGCCGAAGCCGTTGCCGAACCACTGGGTGATCGGCTCGACGATTGGCGTGGGCATCGACTCGAAGGATCACGTCTTCATCATCCACCGCGGCGATTCCACGCTCAACCAGCGCACCGAGGTTGGAGCGGACGCGAATCCGCCGATCGCCGAGTGCTGCCGCAGTGCGCCGCCGATCCTCGAGTTCGATCCGGCGGGCAACCTCGTGAAGGCGTGGGGAGGGCCTGGCCAGGGCTACGACTGGCCCGTCTCGAACCACGGCATCACGATCGACAACAAGGACAACGTGTGGATCGGCGGGAACGGAGCGGGCGACTCGCACATCCTCAAGTTCACGCACGACGGCAAGTTCCTGATGCAGATCGGGACGTCGAAGCAGGGGCCGAACAGTACGGATCTCACGCACTTCGGCCGAGTGGCGAAGATCGCGTTCGATCCCGGCGCGAACGAGGCGTACATCGCCGACGGCTATGCGAACAAGCGCGTGGCCGTGATCGACATGACGTCGGGCAAGATCAAGCGAATCTGGGGTGCGTACGGCAACGTGCCGAACGACTCCAACATCGGTCGCTACGATCCGGCGGCGCCGCTGCCGCAGCAATTCCGCACGCCGGTGCACTGCGCGGAGCCGACGAATGATGGTCTCGTCTACGTGTGCGACCGTCCGAACGACCGCATCCAGGTCTTCCGCAAGAACGGCACGTTCGTGAAGGAGGTGCGGGTGGCCCCGCAAACGCGCGGCGACGGGTCGGTGTGGGACATCGCATTCTCGCGCGACGCTGCGCAGAAGTATCTCTACCTCGCGGACGGCCGGAACGAGAAGGTGTACGTGATGGACCGGCAGTCGCTGGCGATCCTCACGGAGTTCGGCGACGGTGGACGGCAGCCGGGGCAGTTCTTCGCGGTGCACAGCATCGCGACGGATTCGAAGGGCAACATCTACACGTCGGAGACGTACGAGGGGAAGAGGGTACAGAAATTTGTGTACCGTGGGCTCGGCGATGTACCCCGCAATCAGGGAGTGGTTTGGCCGAGAAAGTAGGGCCTAACGGCCGGGTCTGGGGTGAAGCGTGGGGGGCTGTGGGTTGGGAGTGCAAAGCCAAGTCGGGGGTTTGGGGTCGGGAGTAACTCCAGACTCCGAACCCCCGACTCGGTGGTACGCCCCAAACCCATAGCCCCTCACCCTCAACGCCAGACCCATCTTTTTGCAGTTAGCGGTTGAACGGCTTGGGCGCCGGTAGCTGCTCAGCGAACTTCCAAGGAGCTGGCCCCTCTCGCCCATAGGCGAGCTTGAGCAACCGCGCCCGTACCATGGCAATGGGCATGGGCCCGCCCTGGAGCACAGCGTCGTGGAATTCTCGGTCGGTCATCTTCTTCGACTCCACGACCTCGCGGTATAGCGCCCGCAACTGCAACCCGCCGAGCATGTATCCCGCCTGGTACAAAGGCGAGTACGACCCATTGAACGAGCGACGCACCTCGCCCTCCGCATTCGCCCGCTCGAAGCCCACCGTATCCACCAGGAACTGGATCGCCTGATCCGGCGTCATTTTCCCCTGATGGAAGTTCAGCGAGAAGATGATGCGCGCACTGCGGTGCATCCTCCAGAACAGCGCGCCGACGCGATCCTCCGCACTCGAGTGGAAGCCGCGATCCCACAGAAACATCTCCCAGTACAGCGCATTGCCTTCACCCCAGAACGGCGTGCTGAACATCCGACGGTGCTGGCTGTAGCGTGCCGTCATGAAGCCCTGGAGATGATGTCCCGGATTCAGCTCGTGGAAGACCGTCGCATGTGAGAAGTGCGGATTGTTCCCGCGGAGGCTCATGAGCTTCTCCTCGTCGGTCATGTCCGCCGTGGGATACGACACGATGATCGACTCGCCGCCAAGGAAGAACGGCGCGACGCGCTGCCGTTCGGGACTCATCATCTCCATCCGCCAATCCTCGCGCGCCAACAGTGGGATCGTCACGTAGTCGTGCGCATCGAAGTACGCCTCGGCCTGCCGCGCGAGGTCGCGGATCATGTCCGGCTGCTTGCCCGGCTCGACGTACGTGTTCTTCACCTTCTCCATCGCCGCCTTCCAGTCGTCGCCGAAGCCCAGCTCGCGCGCGGCCTTCTTCACCTCGCTAAGGGAGAATGCGTACTCGCGCTCCGCGATGCCGATGAGCTCCTGCGGCGTGTACGGAATCATCTCCTTCGCGAGATCGACCGCGAGTCCCTCCGCGCCGATCGGGTCGCCGATGATCGGGCCTTCGTTCGAGCCGCCGCCACCACCGCCGCCCCCACGTCCTGCAAGCGCTGCCGTGGCTGCCGGAATGCCGACGACCCGCTCCCGCAGCGTGCGCGCATAGCGGTTGAGCGACGAATCGAGCCGCGCATACGGCGACTTCACCCACCACGAGAACATCGGGTCGTACCCGTCGTAGTAGCGGTACCAGTTCGTCACCACCGCGCGAACCTGATCCACGTTTTCGGCGGCGCGATTCGCGACGGTGCGGCTCACGCGCGGCGCGACGGCGCGCGGGCGGGCGCTGTCTGGTGATGCGCCTCCGCGCCCAGCGGACGTCTCGAACAGGGCGCGCAAGCTATCTATTTGACGTATGACTCCCGAAAGGGTTCTGGCTGCCGTCGCCGGATCGACGGTAATCAACTTGCGGCGCGTGTCCTGGAGCGTGAGGAGCCGGTCCGCGAAGGGCAGCAGCGCTGACGTCTCCGCGCGCTTCGCGTCGTCGCGATCGAGCAGCGCGAGTTGGTAGTCGAGGTAATTGTCGAGAAGCACGTGATCCGCGCGTCCCTCGAGGTTGAGCTTGTCGAAGTCGATCTCCCGAAGGCGGACGCGCCACGAGACGGTGAAGTCGCGCATGCGGCGGCGTTCGTCGGGAGAATCGTTGGCGTCGTAGCGGCGGCTCACGGACTGGAGGTCGGCGGAGAATCGCTCGACGACCGATTTGAGGTCACTCTCCGCGCGAGCGACGATCGGTCCGAGCTTGGGGACGGAGGCGAGCGCGTCGATGGTGAGCGGCGTGGCTACGGGCACTGGCTTGTGCTGCGCCTGGGCGATCGGCGCGAGGGCCAGCGTGAGTGCGAGGGAGCGGAGGAGCACTTGGGGACCGGACGAGAGGACGAGAGGACGAGAGGACCGCAGATCCTCGCGCAATTCTACCGATGGAATCGACTCGCGCCATATTTCCCGCATGAACGAGCGCGCCGAAGTCGTGATCTGCGGGGCTGGAATTGCCGGTGTCGCGGCGGCATATCACCTGGCCGTTCGGCAGGGGATGCGCAACGTGGTCCTCATCGATGAGCGCGAGCCACTCACCCTCACGAGCGACAAGGGCACGCAGGGGTATCGCAACTGGTGGCCTGGTCCCGACGCCACGATGACGCAGTTCGTCTCGCGCAGCATCGACCTCCTCGAGGAGATGGGCGACGCGACGAACAACCTCTTTCGGCTGAATCGCCGTGGATACCTGTTCGTGACGTCCGACGAGGTTGGGGTGACGCGGCTCCGCAACACAGCGCGCGAGGTGTCGGCGTTCGGGATGGGTGACCTGCGCGAACACACTGATACGGGCGCCTACCGAGCCGCACCCGCGGAAGGCTACCGCGACCAACCCACCGGCGCGGACCTGCTGCTCGGCGACGCGGCGCGCGCGGCATTTCCCTACCTCGCGCCCGGCACGCGCGCAGCCCTCCATGTGCGCCGAGCGGGGTGGATGAATGCGGTGGCATTGGGCGCGTGGATGTTTCGGCAGGCAATTGGTGCGGGGGTGACCTTCGTGCGGGATCGCGTGGCGTCGGTCGAGACGACTGGTGGGCGCGTGCAGGGAGTGCGTCTCGCGTCGGGGCGGACGATCGATTCCGGGCGCGTGGTGCTCGCGGCAGGACCGATGCTGCCATCGGCCGCGCGCATGCTCGGCGTCGAGCTTCCGCTGTTCCACGAGTTGCATGCGAAGGTCACGTTTTCCGACCCGCGCGGCGCGATTCCGCGGTCGTCGCCGTTCAGTATCTGGATCGATCCCATCGAGCTCGAGGGGGCTGCCGGCGGCCGCACTTCGTTTCCCGGCGGCGTGCACGTTCGTCCCGTCGATGGTCCCCGCGGCGACGAGCTGTATGCGATCTGGACGTACCACACCGAGCGCTGCGACGCCACGTGGCCACCGGCCTACGATCCGCACTACGGGGATGCCTGCGTACGTGGGCTCGCCGCGATGGTGCCGGAATTGTCGTCGTACCTCGAGGAACCGGACCGTGGATTCGTCGATGGTGGCTACTACTGCAAGACGACGGACAATCGTCCGCTCGTGGGACCGCTGCCAGTGGAGGGCGCGTACGTCATCGGTGGATTGTCGGGCGCGGGCATCATGTCCGCGCATGCGGCGGCCGAGCTGCTCGCGGCGCACGTGCGCGGTTCGGCCTTGCCCGAGTACGCCGCGGCCTTCCTCCCCTCGCGTTACGACGACGTCGCCTACCTCGCGCAGGTCGCACGCTGGGGCGCGCTCACGGGGCAGCTGTGAGACCACATGACGCCTGAGGAATTTCGCCGCATTGGTCACGACCTGATCGACCGCATCGCCGATTACCGCACGGGCATTCGCGCGCGTCCGGTGATGGCGCGCAGCGCGCCGGGCGACATCAAGCGCAGCCTTCCCACATCAGCGCCGGACAAGCCCGAGTCGTTCGACCGCATCCTGCGCGACGTGGACGACATCATCATCCCCGGGCTCACGCACTGGCAGCATCCGGCCTTCTTCGGCTACTTCCCCTCGAACGGTTCGCTCGCGAGCGTCCTCGGCGACTTCCTTAGCACGGGGCTCGGCGTGCTCGGATTGTCGTGGCAATCGAGTCCCGCACTCAGCGAGCTCGAGGAAGTCACGACCGAGTGGATGCGGCAGATGGTAGGGTTGTCGGGCGCGTGGAGCGGCGTCATTCAGGATACGGCGTCCACGAGCACGCTCGTGGCGCTGCTGTGCGCACGCGAGCGCTCCACGGAGTTCGGCCTCGCACGCACGGGATTGCAGGGAGAGGAGTCGCCGCTGGTCGTCTACGTTTCGGCGCACAGCCACAGCTCGGTGGAGAAGGCCGCGCTGCTCGCCGGCTTTGGGCGGAAGAACGTGCGTCGCATTGCGCACGATCACGCGTTCGCGATGCGCCCTGAGGCGTTGGAGGCCGCGATCGAGGCGGACGTTGCCGCAGGGCGGATTCCGTGCGCGGTGGTGGCGACCACGGGTACGACCACGACGACGGCGCTCGATCCGCTCGCACCAATCGCGGCGATCGCCACGCGACGCGGGCTCTGGATGCACGTGGACGCCGCGATGGCCGGCTCGGCGATGATCCTCCCCGAGTGCCGGTGGATGTGGGAGGGCATCGAGGGCGCCGACTCGGTGGTGTTCAATGCGCACAAGTGGCTCGGCGTCGCGTTCGACTGCTCGCTCTACTACGTGCGCGACGCGGGGCATCTCGTGCGCGTGATGTCCACCAATCCGAGCTATCTCAAGTCGTCGGTAGACGACCAGGTGAAGAACCTGCGCGATTGGGGGTTGCCGCTTGGTCGCCGGTTTCGCGCGCTCAAACTGTGGTTCCTGCTGCGCGAACAGGGGGTGAGCGGCCTTCAGACGCGCCTGCGTCGCGACCTCGACAACGCGCAGTGGTTGGCGGAGCAGGTGCGCGAGACGAAAGGGTGGCGCGTGCTTGCGCCGGTGCCGTTGCAGACGGTGTGTATCCGCCATGAACCGGTCGCGATGAGCGGAGCGGCGCTCGACCGGCATACGCTGGCGTGGGCGGATCGCGTGAATGCGTCGGGAGAGGCCTATCTCACGCCGGCGATTCTCGAGGGGCGGTGGATGGTGCGCGTGTCAATCGGCGCAGAGGCGACCGAGCGCGAGGATGTCGCTGCTTTATGGAGGTTGTTGCAGTTGGAAGTCTCGTAACGCCGAACGCGGCGGTACGCGGTCGCGCCACGGGACGCGTGCGGCGTGCGGCGGACGGGCGGCGGTACGCGGTCGCGCCACGGGACGCGTGCGGCGGACGGATGGCGGTACGCGGTCGCGCCACG
>JBKJMP010000581.1:0-2798 GCA_046596395.1 Gemmatimonadaceae bacterium | reverse complement strand
ATGGCCGGCAGCGCGATCGCCACGGTGTCGATCTGTGGCTACGCTGGTCTCCTCGCGGGTCCTCCGCTCATCGGCGCAGTGGCCAATGTGCTCACGCTGCGCGGGGGACTGGCGCTGGTCATCGTCACGTGCGTCGGCGTGGTGCTGCTCGCACGCGTGGTGGGGACGCAGGCGCCGGGGGAATCGCACCTGACGGCACCTTCCCCACGGCCCGCAACGCGGTAACGAAGCGCTCGCGCACGGGAGAACGGTCACCGCGCTTCCAGACCGCCGACAACTCCATGTCCACGCCAAGTCCTGGTACGGTGCGGTAGGACACGCCGCGCGGCTTGAACTGCTCGAGCGAGCGTGGGATGAACGAGACGCCCACGCCCGCGCCAACCAGACTCACGAGGGTGTGCCAACCGGCGGCTTCCTGCACGACCCGCGGGCTGAATCCCGCCTCGCGGCATCGCGCGATGATGCCGTCGTAGATAGACGGTGCCACATCGCGCGAGAAGAGGACGAATGACTCGGAGGCGAGGTCGCCGAGCGTGAACCGCGCGCGTCCGCCGAGGCGGTGGTCGGCGGGAACGGCGAGGATGACCCGGTCGGTATGCACGGGCTCGACGCGCAGCCAGCGGTCCGCATCGAGCGGCGGATTGTGCACCAGCCCGAGGTCCACGCGTCCGTCTCGCAGGGCCTGCGACTGCTGGAGGGCATCCATCTCGAAGAGCGACAACCCGATGCTCGGCAGGTGCATGCGAAAGAAACTGAGCACGTTGGGCAGGATGCCCGAGTGGGTTGCCGCCTCCACGAATCCGACGCGGAGGCGTCCCGTCTCGCCACCCGCGGCGCGCATGGCGGTGCGCTGCGCGCGCTCGGCCTGCGCGAGAGTGAGCCGCGCCTCGGGGAGGAACGCGTTGCCGGCCGGCGTGAGCTCCACGCCGCGGGCGGTGCGGTCGAACAGCGGCGTGCCGATCTCGCGCTCGAGATCGCGGACCTGACGGCTCAGCGGCGGTTGCGCGATCCGCAGCCGCTTCGCGGCGCGACCAAAGTGCAGCTCCTCGGCGACGGCGACGAAGTAGCGCAGGTGACGCAGTTCCATTGCGCACGATACCCATTGGGTATTGTGGCGCACAAGGTAGGTTGGCGCCTCAGCGCAAACCCGTGCTGGGCCTCACCGCCGCCGAAGCACGTGCCCGCCAAGGTCAGACGTGAACGCCCCCGACCGCATCGTGAGCTTACCGTTTACCACAACGTGCACCATGCCCTCCGCGACCTCGTGCGGCTTCGCGTACGTTGCTCGGTCGTACACCTTGTCGAGGTCGAACACCACGACGTCGGCGAACGCGCCCGCACGCAGCACGCCGCGGTCGGTGACATTATACACGCTCGCGGGCAGCGACGTCATCGACCGGATGGCTGCGGCAAGATCCACCACCGGTTCATCCAGCACATAGCGCCGGAGCTTCCGGGAGAACGCACCGTTCCCACGCGGATGCGGGACGCCATTGCCCGCGGTGATGAGCGCGCCGTCGGATGCCGTCATCGTCCACGGCTGCTGCATCAACCGCTCGATGTCCTCATCGATCATGTTGTAGGACACGATCGACACGTCGCTGGCGCCGAGCAGGGCCAGCGCGACGTCCACCGTATCGCCGCCGCGTGCCGTGGTAATCTCGGCGAGCGAACGCCCCTCGATCGTTGCGTCAGGCCGATAGCTGGCGACGCGGATCCGCGCGGCGCCGCCGCGCCGCGCGAGGTTCACGCGCATCTCGGAGATGATCCGGTCGCGGTCGGCGGCGTTCGCGAGTCGGGTACGCAACGCCGCGGCACCGCCTGCCTGTGCCCACCGTGGCAGCAGCGCAGCCGCGAGCGATGTGCTCGACGCGTCATACGGGTACTGATCCGCGAATACCTGGATTCCCTGTTCGCGTGCGCGGTTGATGCGCTGGACGATCGCCGCCGAAAATCCCCACACGTTGGGGCCGAGTGCCTTGATGTGCGTCACGACGCCTCGCGTGCCCGCGTCGCGCGCGACCGTAATGACTTCCTCGACGGCCGCCAGCAGGCCGATGGAGTAGTCGCTCTCGTCGCGGATGTGGCTCTGGTAGGGCGCCCCATAGCGCGCGCCGATCTTCGCGAGTGCAACGAGCTCATCGGTGTTCGCGTAGCTGCCCGGCGCGTAGAACGGCCCGCTCGAGAGCGCAAAGGCGCCCGCATCCATACCGCGCTGCACGAGCGCCTCCATCCGGCGCATCTCGTCGGTTGTGGGAGCACGGTCCTCGCTGCCGATCACCGCGCCGCGCACGGAGCCGTGCGGAACCATCAGTCCAACGTTCACGCCGAGCGGATTCTTCTCGAGCGCGGTGCGCTGCGCGTCGAGGTCGGTGCGACCGCCGCCGTCCGGGTTCACGAAGACGGTCGTCATCCCCTGCGCGAGCAGCTGGCGCGCGCTGCTGAGGGCAGGCGTCTCGAGTGACCCGCCCGCGTGCGAGTGCGTGTCGATGAAGCCTGGTGCCACGTAGAGCCCCTCTGCCGAGAGGTCAGTGGTGGCGGTGGCGTCGCGAAGGTTCCCCACCGCAACGATGCGGTCCCCGCGGATGCCGACGTCCGCGCGCACCCATGGATTGCCGCTTCCGTCGAGGACGCGGCCGCCTCGGATGATGACGTCGAAGCGCTGCGGGGGGGCCGCCTGGGCGGTGGCAGGCGCCGCATCGGCCGCGAGCACCATGAATGCGCCGAGCAGGGCGGAACGGATGAAACGTTTGCGCATGGATCGTCGATGGAGGGCTGGTACGGCCACAGTCCGCGGC
>JBKJMP010000341.1:0-5354 GCA_046596395.1 Gemmatimonadaceae bacterium | reverse complement strand
TTCCCAAGCTGGACGTCGCCGGTTCGAGTCCGGTCGCCCGCTCCTTGTAAATGCAACAAATACATAGACCTAGAAGGCCTCTGCGTCACGTGCGCGGGGGCCTTCTCCGCTGGGTACGAATCTGGGTACACGGTGCAGTGCACTTTTGCAGCGAAGCCCGTCCCTCGACAGCATGCGTCGCATTCCGCCGATACCGCGCTAGTTAACTCCCTCTTGACGGCTGCCGCGCAGATGTAAACGTTTTCATGCGTCTGCTAGCCCGATGCAGGGCGCCACGGCTGGAATTCGCACGAGGATCGGCCATTGAGCGTCACGATCAAAGACGTCGCACGGTTGGCGGGCGTGTCCGTCGCCACCGTCTCCCGTGTACTCAACGCGAGTGCACCAGTGCGCGACGCGACGCGCATGCGGGTGCTCAAGGTCGCCAACGAGCTGCGGTTTTCCCCGAACACCGCCGCTCGCACGCTCAGCCGCCAGCGCGCCGGCGCGCTCGGCGTCATCCTGCCAGATCTGTACGGCGAGTTCTTCTCCGAACTGCTGCGTGGCATCGACCAGGAGGCGCAGCGCGCCGACCACTCCCTCCTCGTCTCGAGTTCGCACCACGACTCGCGCGGCATCGGCGCCGCCGTACGTGCCATGCGCGGCCGAGTGGACGGGCTCATGGTGATGGCGCCCGACGTCGACGCGCCTCTCCTCGCCGAGGTGCTCCCGGACGGCGTGCCGATCGTGCTCCTCAACGGACCTTCCGTTGACGCGGCCGTCTACGAGATAACCGTGGACAACTTCGGCGGTGCCCGCGCCATGGCGCGGCACCTGATCGCGCTCGGCCACGTGCGCATCGGCTTCATTGCCGGCGCGGCGTGCAACTACGAGGCGAACGAGCGGGAGCGCGGCTACAAGGCGGCACTGTGCGAGGCGATGATGCCGAGCGAGTCCGTGCTCAACGTGCGCGGCGACTTCACGGAGGACGGTGGGTGGCGCGGGGCGCGCGAACTCCTCGCGCGTGACTCGCCACCGTCGGTGATCTTTGCGGCGAACGACGCGATGGCAATCGGGGCCTTGAGCGCGCTGCGCGAGGCTGGGATCAGCGTCCCCGCGCACGTCGCCGTCGTTGGCTTCGACGACATCCCGGTCGCCCGTTTCCTGAACCCGCCGCTCACCTCCGTGCGCGTCGGCATCGCCGCGCTCGGCGCGCGCGCGGCGGCGCTCCTGCTCGCCGCACTGGATGAGCGCCCCCCCCCGAGGCACGCATCGCGCCGGGACGTGCTCCCCGCTGAGCTCGTGATTCGTGATTCCTGCGGCGCGTCTGGCCTGGTGTCGCCTTCCACGCTTCTTCCTTCCTACCCTCTCGAGGACACGCTTCCATGACACTCATGACATCGTTCGAGGACCGGCGAGCGCCGGACGTGATTGCCGCGCGATCGCCGACTCGCGCCGCGCTCCGCTTGTTCGCCGCCGCGCTCCTCGGCACCGCGGTACTGAACGCGCCTGGAGGCTCTGCCATTGGCTCGCTCCTGCTGCCCGCGCCGCTTGGCGCGCAGACGGTGACCGGCACGGTGCGCGGCTACGTGCGAGGCGCCGGGGGCGCTCCTGTAGGCGAGGCACAGGTGGGCGCGCGCAACACTGCGACCAACCAGCAGCGCGGCACGCTGACCTCCGCGCAGGGCGCTTACACTCTCGGCGGCCTCCGGCCGGGTACATACGAGTTGTCGGTGCGCCGAATCGGCTTCTCGCCGGAGACGCGCACGGTGACGGTACAGATCGGACAGACGATCGATCAGGACTTTACCGTTGGCGCCACGGCGCAGACGCTCGCCGCCGTGCAGGTCACCGCACAGCAGTCGGGCATCGAGCGGAAGACGTCGGAAGTCGCCACGAACGTGACCCAGGCGCAGATCAACGATCTACCCACGGCAAGCCGGAACTTTCTGGATCTCGCGGCGCTCTCGCCGGGCGTGCGGGTGGACGCGGATCGCGCCGACGGCGCTGGCAAGACCTTCCAGGCCGGGGCACAGTTGGCACAGGCCATCAACGTGTTCATCGATGGGGCGTCGTACAAGAACGACATCGTGAAGGGCGGAGTGGCTGGCCAGGAAGACAGCCGCGGCAATCCCTTTCCGCGCAACGCCGTGCAGGAGTTCCGCATCACGTCGGCCAACTTCAAGGCGGAATATCAGAAGGCGTCGAGCGCGATCATCACCGCGGTCACCAAGTCGGGCTCCAACAGCTGGTCTGGCTCTGCCTTCGCGAACGTTCAGAACCAGAGCTTCGTGGCACTGGACAGCTTCGGACGCGCCGCACGAGTGAACGACAAGAACTTCAGCCGGCCGGACTACAGCCGCTATCTCGTGGGGCTGAGCACTGGTGGCCCGATCATCGAGGACAAGTTGTTCTTTTTCGGCTCCTACGAGGGGAACTATCAGAATCGCCAGGGTCGATTGCGGCTCCAGGGTGACGCGGCAAAATTTCCGGCGCAGATTCGGGCGCTCGAAGGTGAGACGAACAACTCGCCGTTCCGCTCGCACCTGGTGTTCGGAAAGCTGAGCTACTCGCCGAGCGAGCGAGCGCTGTGGGAATTCACGGGCGACCTGCGTCGTGAGAGCGACATCCGCCGGTTCGGCGGGCAGTTCGGTGAGGTACAACGCGCATTCTCCGCTGCCGAGAACTTCAGGAACACGGTCGCAACCGGACGTGTGAAGCAGACGATGTACGGGAATGAGAACGTGAACGAAGCGCAGGTGAGCTATCAACTGTATCGCTACAATCCCGACCCGGTTGACTTCACCACCGTCGGCCTCGTGTACGAGGGAGGAGGCAACCGCTTCGGCGGTGCCGATACGCGGCAGGACTTGAAGCAGGGGCGCCTGTCGCTGCGTGACGATTTCACCTACACCGGGTTCAAGGCCGGCGGCGCGCATGCGATCAAGGTGGGAGTTACCGGTGACTATGTCACGTACGATTTCAACAAGCAGCTCAACGAGAACCCGCGGTACACGTTCGACGGCTCGAACAACTATGCGTTCCCGGTGCGCGCGCTCATCGGCGCTGGCGACCCGCGGCTGAAGACCAACAACGCACAGTTCGGCGCGTACGTGCAGGATGACTGGTCTCCCACGCCACGGCTCACGTTCAACATGGGCATCCGGTGGGACTACGAGTCGAAGATGTTCAACACGAGCTACGTGACGCCGCAGAAGGTGCGCGATTCGATCACGGCCTACCGCGACTCGCTGATTCTCAAGTTCGACACGAAGAACTATCTCACGGACGGCACGCAGCGGAAGAACTTCATCGGAGCGATCCAGCCGCGCGTTGGCCTCTCGTACGCGCTGAACGAATCGCAGCGCACCATCGTGTTCGGCGGCTACGGCATCTTCTACGACCGTCAGACGTATAACTCGGTCGTCGATGAGACCTTCAACGCCCAGCACCCCAACTACGAGTTCCAGTTCTCGGCGACCCCGACACCGGGGAAACTCGTGTACGATCCCAAGTTCATGACACGGCAGGGACTGCTGGACGCGCTTGCCGGGGCGAACAGGCCGCCCACCGAAGTATTTCTGCTGCCGAATGACCTGAAGCCGCCGCGGTCGAACCAGTTCAACCTGGGCATGCGTCACGACTTTGGTGGATTCAATACGGCGGTCACCTACACCGGCACGCGGAGCTTCAACGGGCTCTCCTTCGAATGGGCCAACTTCGGGCTCAACCCGGATGGGGGATGTTGCACGAACAAGAACGTGCCGGCGTATCGCAATGTGCTCGTCGCCAACAACACCGTGCACACGTGGTATAATGCCGTCTTTCTGCAGCTCGATCGTCCTTATCGCAAGACGAGCGAGCGCTTCGGGTGGGGCGGTGGACTGGCGTACACGATTGCCAGAGCGGAATCGGAAGGCGGAGATCTGTTCAGCTTTCCGCGTGTGACGGCGTTCGGCTTCTCGCGCTACGAAATACCCAATAGCGAGCGGCATCGCGTTGTGGCGAACGGTATCGTGGATGTCCCGTGGGCATGGGGTATTCAGGCCAGTTCACTCATCACGCTGGGCAGCGGCAATCGCTTTGCCGCCCAGGATTTCTCGGGCCCGCAGCCGATCTTCGCTCGCGGCACGGCGGAGCCGCAGAAGTACAGCTTCATCCTCCCCAACGCCTTCGCCTATCGGAACGTCGACGTGCGCGTGCGCAAGGAAATCAGCTCGATGCGCGGACAACGGATCGGCGTCACGGTGGACCTCTTCAATGCGCTGAACTACGACAACTTCGGCTGCTACAACGACGTCGCGTTCACCAACGAAAATGGTGTCCGTACGGCAAACCCGACTTTTGGCAAACCAGGCTGCGTGACGGCCGACGCGCGCAGGCTGCAGATCGGTGCCCAATACGACTACTAGGCAGCAACGCTGCGTCACGCGCCGGTTGCCGCGCGTGATGCGGCGCTGGGCACTGGCGGCAGCCGTAGCGATCGCTGCGGCTGCCGGCACCGGATGCGCGCGGGCGACCGCCGGTCAGGCGTCCGGCTCGCCCGGCGTCGGCGAGTTCACCGCGACCGCACGTGAGCGCGCGTTTCTCGATACGCTCTCGCGCCGCACCTTCGATTTTTTCTGGGAGACCACGAACCCGTTGAACGGGCTCACCCCAGACCGATGGCCCACCAAGTCGTTCTCGAGCGTCGCCGCCGTCGGCTTTGCGCTCACCGCCTACCCTATCGGTGTCGAGCGCGGGTGGGTGACGCGCGACGCGGCACGAGCGCGAGTGCTCACGACGCTTCGTTTTTTCTGGACCGCGCCACAGGGTCCGCAGAGCACGGGCGTCACCGGTTACAAGGGCTTCTTCTATCACTTCCTCGACATGGAGACAGGCCGTCGCTTCGCCACGGTCGAGCTCTCCACCATCGATACCGCGCTGCTGATTGCCGGTGCGCTAACCTGCCGGCAATACTTCGACGGCGATGACGGTGCCGACCGCGAAGTGCGTGCGCTCGCCGATTCAATTTACCAGCGAGTGGATTGGAACTGGGCGCGCGACGGTGGCACGGTGGTGAACATGGGTTGGCGTCCCGACTCCGCGCCGCACCAGAACGCTCGCGGCTTCAACACCAGCAGCTGGCGTGGCTACAACGAGGGAATGCTCGTCTACGTGCTTGCGCTTGGATCGCCAACGAATCCAATTGCCCCCGCCGCGTGGTCCGAGTGGACGACCACGTACAAGTGGGATCGCTTCCAGGGCCAGGAGTTCGTTCAGTTCGGGCCCCTGTTCGGTCATCAGTACTCGCACCTCTGGGTGGACTTTCGCGGCGTGAAGGACGAGTACATGCGCAGCCGCGGAATCGACTACTTCGAGAACTCGCGTCGCGC
>JBKJMP010000336.1:0-3452 GCA_046596395.1 Gemmatimonadaceae bacterium | reverse complement strand
CGATCCCGAGCTCGGTCGCCACGGCGCCAGAGCCACCGTACGTCGGATAACAGGTGATGCCGATGTTCACTCGCTCTTCCCCCCGTTCCACCACGCCGCCAATTGCTGCTCGTATTCGCGGTCCGTGTGCAGGAGCGTGACGTCCTCCCCTGCGAGCTGGTGCCGGAACCACGTGCGCTGTCGCTTTGCATACTGGCGCGTCTCGATGATCACGCGCGTCGTCGCCTCCTCAACCGAGAGGCGCCCCTGGACCATGTCACGAATCGTTCCGTACCCCGAGGCGTTCCACGCCGGAGCATCCGGCGGCACGGTCCCCATGAGCCCCCGCACTTCCTCGGGCCAGCCACTCCCGATCATCCGCCGCACGCGCTCCTCGATCAACCGGCGCAGCGAGGGCCCGGCATCGACCACAAGGTATCGCGCGCGGCGGCGTGGCGCCCGTGCGTTCTCGCGGTGGAGATCGCTCATCCGGCGCCCGGTTAGCAGGGCGACCTCCACGGCGCGCAGCAGCTGCGTCCGCCCCAGATGGGATCGCGCGGGATCCAGCGCCGCGACCCAGCGTCGCAGCTCGTCGGTCGTGTGATCCGCAAGCGCCGCCTGGATGGCCGCACGATCCCCAGCGTGCATCGGGGGCTCCTCGAACAACGTTCCAAACAGTGCGCGGAGGTAGAGTCCCGTTCCCCCAACGACGATCGGAGTCCTGCCCTGTACAGCGATCTCGTCGACCCAGCCGTCGGCCCGCTCGGCCCACCACGCGGCGGACGCGCGCTCCGTCGGGTCGAGCACGTCGATACCGAGGTGCGGGGCGGCGCGCAGCTCGCGCACCGTTGGCTTTGCGGTCCCCACGTCAAAGCCCCGGTAGAGTTGCCGCGAGTCGGCGCTCACGATGGACACCTCCGCGAAGCGGGCACACGACACGGCGACCGACGTCTTGCCCGACGCCGTCGCGCCGCAGATGACGCGAATCGCGTCGGTGGGCCTACTGTCGTCCAAAGCGCCGCTCGAGCTCCGGCCACGAGAGCTGGACGATCGTCGAACGCCCGTGAACGTCGTGCGCGGGCAGCCGCGTGTCGCCGAGCGCGATGAAGAGCGCACGCATCTCGCCGGGCGAGAGCTCGTCGCCGGCCTTGATGGCGGCCTTGCACGCGACGGTCGCCGCGAGCCGCTCGTGCTTCGCGTGCGCCGCGCCCTCACGATCACCACTCAGCGCCGCGAGCGTCTCGCGCAGGCACCGCTCGGCGTCGAACCGCGGATGCGGCATCGGCACGCTGTGTACGAGCAACGTGTGCCCGCCGAAGCCCTCGACCTCGAAGCCGAGCGTCGCGAGCAGCGCACGATGCTGCTCGAACGCTTCGCCCTCCGCGGGACCGAGATGCAGTGTGAGCGGAAACAACAATCGTTGCGAGGGCGCTTCCCCGCGCTCGAGCACGCCCATGAACCGCTCGTACAGCACGCGCTCGTGCGCCGAGTGCTGGTCGATGAGCACCACGCCGTCGTCGTGCTCGAACATCATGTACATCCGCTTGAGCTGGAAGAGCGGAGGAACGTGGACGGGTGCGGCTGGCGCAGGGGCCACCACGACATCGGGAAAGTCCGGCTCGGGCGGCCGAAAGCCGGCGTCCGCCGGCGCAGCTGTCTCGCCCTCCGCAAAGAGTCCGGAGGCGTCCGGCGCGCTCGGTCGCAGCAGCTCGACGTCTGCTGGCGCCGGCGAGAAGCCCGCGCCGTTCGCCGACCAGCGACGAACGCCGAGTGCCGCGCTCGCGTCGAAAGTGCCGAGTGCACGTCGGATGGCGTCCTCCACGGCACGCTCGACGATCCAGCGATCACGAAAGCGCACCTCGGCCTTCGCGGGATGCACGTTGACGTCGACGGTATCCGCAGGCACGACGATCTCGAGCAGCAGCGACGGGCGAAGGCCTGCGGTCAGCGTGGACCGATACGCCGTCTCCGCCGCGCGGATGAGCCCATTGTCGCGAATCACTCGTCCGTTGACGGTCACGAACGTCCGTCGGCTTGCGGTACCCACATCGGACGGACGCTCGGCCAGCCCGCTGACCTGGATCATTCCGCGGACATCCTCGACGTCGAGCATGCGGTCGCTCACGCCGGCGCCCCAGAGGGCTGCCACGCGGTCGCGCAGCGTACCCGCTGCCGGCAGCGAAAAGGCCACCTTGCCATCGTGCGAAAGCGTAAGGCGCACGTCGCGGCGGTTGAGCGCGATGGTGGTCATCGTCTCGAGCACGCTCCGCCACTCCGAGCGCGTACCGCGCAGGAACTTCTGGCGCGCCGGTGCGTTGTAGAACAGCCGCGAGACGGCGACGGTGGTGCCGCGACGCCGCGCGACATCCCGAACCTCCTGCACCGTACCACCGGCCGCATGGACCGCGGTACCCTCACCGTCTGCCGGCGCCGTCTCCACGACGAGCTGGCTCACCGAACAGATCGCTGGAAGCGCCTCGCCGCGAAAGCCGAAGCTCGTCACCCCCACGAGGTCGGACGCGAGGCGTATCTTCGACGTCGCATGCCGCTCGAGCGCGAGCAGGGCGTCGTCCCGCACCATTCCCGACCCATCGTCGCTCACCCGGATGAGCTGGCGGCCGCCATCCTCGATCACGACATCGATCGCGGTCGCGCCGGCGTCGAGGGCGTTCTCGACGAGCTCCTTCACCGCGGATGCCGGGCGCTCGACAACTTCGCCGGCGGCAATCTGGTCGGCGACGGCAGGGGGGAGGATCGAGATGCGCGGCATGGACGGAATCTACGGGGGTGAATTGGTGAATTGGTGCACTGGTGAATTGGAAACTGCTCGTAACGCAGTCTCTAATTCCCCGATCCACCAGGTCACCGATCCTCCAAAGTCAGCACTCCCGACATCGGCACCCAACCTGCACGCGTACCGTCGAGCGTGAGTCTCACCCAACCCCCCTCGCGTGCGCCGAGGATTCCCGTTTCGCCGAGCGTCGCGCTGGCGATGGCCGTTGACGAACCTGGCGCCTCCAACAGCAGCCGGTCCGAGCGCAGCACCGCGAGCCCGCGGGCATCGAGACGTTGGTGCACCTCGACGGTGGTGGCCAACAGCACCAACGCGATCGCGAGCCCACCGCCCGACAGCGCCCGTCCATTCGCTGGACGTCGTGCCGGTGGCACCGCGAGCATCATCCACGCACCCGTCCAGAAGAGCAGTGCGGCGATGGCCAGCGCATTCACCGGTAAGGGGGCCACGTAGCCCGGTGCGCGCAGCACCGGCGGGTGGATCGCATTCAGGCGCTCGCGCGCTTCGTTATCCAGCGGATCGAGGCGCAACGTGCGCTGCCAGGCGCGCACGGCGCCCGCGCTGTCGCCGCGCGCGTACGCTGCGGCGCCGAGGTTGGACCACGCGTCCACCGCGCGCGGTGCGCGGGCGACCACCCGCTCGAACAGCTGCTGCGATCGGGGGAACGCCGCCTGGTCGT
>JBKJMP010000318.1:0-5834 GCA_046596395.1 Gemmatimonadaceae bacterium | reverse complement strand
GGATGCTGGCATTTCAAAGGTGTTGTTAATGGAGCCGCATGGCGGTCAGCTGACCGCCATGCGTGAAGGGTTCGTGAAGCGGTGAGGCGTGAGCCGCCTCCTATTGCTTGATGACCCACACCCGAATTTCAGGCTTCACGTCGGCGTGAAGGCGGACCGGCACACGATATACCCCGAGTGCCTTGATCGGGTCGTGCAGGTCGATGAGTCGCTTCTCGATGTGAAAGCCCTGCGTGGCCAGCTGCTCCGCGATATCCGCAGACGTCACCGAGCCGAACAGCTTGCCTTCCTCGCCGACGCGGGCCGAAAAGGTCAGCTGGACTTCCTCGAGTCGCTTGGCGAGCGTAGACGCGCTGTCGCGGCGCTCGTTCTCAGCCGCTTCGAGACGCGAACGCTCCGCGTTGATGCGCTTCAGGTTGCCCGGGGTCGCCTCGAAGGCGAAACCGCGGGGGAGCAGGAAGTTGCGTGCATAGCCGTTCTTGACCGTGACGACGTCCCCGGGATGTCCGAGGTTCTCGACCGCCTGCCGAAGAATGATTTCCATTGGTAAGTCCCCTGATTACGTGGTAGGGCGCGCACGGCGGCGCCAGTCGGCCCAGGTGTCACCCAGACCCAGCCCGAATGCGGTGAGCGCGAGAAGCGTGAAGCCGAGCACAGCCACCGTGCTCAACACCGGCCAGAACAGCATGGCGAATCCAACGAGAAGCGAGAGTGCGAGGCGCCCTGGCGCAAGAAACCAGGACAGCACCCCGAAACCACGCACCGCGTAAAGCGCGCCGAAGAATACGAGCATGTTGCGACCGGCACCCCCCAGGAAGTCGAGCGTCGGCACGAACACGATGGCCAGGCCGGCGATCAACCCCCAAACGAGCTGGTCGTTGAAGCGAAAATCCTTCAGTCGTCCAAGCGGACTGCCAAGGCGAGTCCGGCTGAGACGATGGTACGTCGCCCATGCCAGTGCGAGCGCAAGCAGCGATTCCAGCAAGAGCAGTGACGGGAACAGGCCCACCCCAGCGGCCGACATCTTCGTCAACATCGCGTCGAAATCATCGGGCATGCTCGCCGCCTGTGGCATTGCCTGCACGACGTCGGGATGGTCCTTCACGAACGCGCGCAGCATCGCCACCGACTCGGTGTTGCGCCGCGCGAACTCCGCCTGCATCGCCGCCGTCGCGCGTTCCGGCGTGAGCGGTCCCCGGGCACTCATGAGCAGCACGAGGCTCAGGGCGATGGTCAGCGTGACCAACGCACGGGAGAAGAACGGGCGCTGCGCACCGAGCAGGCACACGAGCCCGAACCCTCCCGCGAGCAACAGGCTCCATCCCCGCACGAGGTTGTAGAACGATCCGGGCACCGCCGGTTGCGCGAGTGCCCAGACCGCGAGCCCGCCCCAGATGACGGCGAGCAACATCCGACCCCCGGCCCACCATCCCACCAGGCAGAGCGCAGCGAGCGCGGGAAGGAGCAACAACAGCGTCTCCTCCGCGGGCAGCAGCGCCCGGAACGGCGGCATCAGCGGAACGAACAGGAACGCCGCGAGCGCGAGGAGGAGTTTTCCCCACCCATGCTCGGACGGCGCCGGGGGTGCTTCGTCCTGCATGTTATCCCTGCAGACCCCGCGTGTACGGCAGCAGCGCGAGGTAGCGCGCACGCTTGATCGCGGTGCCCAGCTGACGCTGGTGCCGCGCGCACACGCCGCTCAAGCGGCTGGGCAGGATCTTACCATGATCGGTGATGAAGCGGCCGAGGGTGCGCTCGTCCTTGTAGTCGACGAAGCGGACGCGAGTCTCGCAGAATGGGCAAGCCTTCGATGGGCGTCGCATGGTCTACTCCTCGTCCTCGTCATCGTCGTCGCCGCGCTTGCGCGCCATTGCCATCTCTTCCTCGGACATCGGCGGAGCGCCGACTTCGTTCTCGAAGATGGTGATCAGGTGGCGGATGACGCTGTCATCCAGCTTGATGGCCCGCTCGTACTCGGGAATCCCGGCCGTCTCGGCCTCGAATCGCGCGATGACGTAGTAGCCATTCTCGCGCGGTCCAATCGGATACGCGAGCTGGCGGCGGCCCCAGTGATCCACCTTCATCTCCCCGGACGTGCCGAGGAGCTGGTGGAAACGGTCGAGCTTTTCGGTGACGGCGCTGTCTTCGAGCGTTGAGTCGAAGACATAGACCGCCTCGTATGGACGTGGCATGTCCTGGCAATCCTCCCTTTGGACGGAAATCCAGCCCCCCGCTGGTTGCCGAAGCGGGAGGAGGGGAAACGATTTTCGGCCAGGGCCCGCATCGGTGCGCGCCCGTGGCATGGTGATAGCCCGTAAAGCTAGCTGGGACCGGGGCTTCCGAGAAGGGGGCGGGTCCGCAGTACATGCAAAACGAGCCGATCCAAGCGTCTCCCAAGACTCACGGAATGGCACTTCTTGTCGATACTGAACAGGGCCAAGCCCATGCACGCGCCAATCGCCGACGCCGGTCTCCCTCGTATCTCTCCGACCCACGTCCTTCCCGACGCGGCCTTTGCCGTTTTCGTGACCGACGCGGCGGGACGTATCACAGCGTGGAGCCCTTCGGCGGCCGGCGCCACGGGCTTCATCGCCGCCGAGGTCGTGGGACGCCACCTCGCGATCCTCTATCCCGCCGCCGCCCGCGACGAGGGGCACCCACACGAGGCGCTGGGGCGCGCGGCCCGCGCCGGACGCGCCGAGGCCCAGGTGTGGCTCGAGCAGAAGGACGGAGCGCGCATCCGCGCTGCAGTTACCCTGACCGCCCTCCGCGATCAGGGTGGATTGCTGGCCGGCTTCGTCTGTCAGGTGCGCGACCTCTCCGAGCAACTGGCGGCGGAGGCTCGGCGACTCGAGAACGCGTCGCAGCTCGCAGCCGTGGCGGCGATCCGCCAGGACGCGGCCACCTATGGCACCGAGCTCACCGCCTTCCTCCCGCGCCTGGCGCTGCGCGCCCGCGAGTTCACCGGCGCCGACGCGTGCATTCTCGAGTTGCGCGAAGGGTCCGGCGCTGCGGCGCACGCGCACGACGGGGACGCGCACTTCGACCTGCCGCTGAACACCGTGCTCGTTCCCCAAGGTGGCGCCACTGCGGGCGCCCGGCTCCGCTGCCTCCGCTACGACGACCGCCACGAGTCGCCTGAGGTCGTGGGCGACGTCTGCGATCGCGCAGGAATCGGCGCGCTCCTCGCCATCCCGATCCTGCACGAACGCAAGACGATCGGCTGGCTCTCGGTGGTGACGAGGTCTGGGCGCGGCCTCGACGAGCAGCACGCGGGCACCTTGGAGCTGATGGCGACGCTGATCGGCGGCCCCATCGCGCACGCGCAGGCGTCGGAAGTGCGCAGGACACTCGCCTCGGAGCGCGCGCGCGCGCAAACGGCACAGCGCGAGAGCGAGGTCCGCGTCCGCGCGGCGCTCGATGCGTCTCTCGACGCGCTGTTCATCCTCCGCGCCGTGCGGACGGAGGGCACGATCACGGACTTCACGCTCCTCGACGTGAATCTGCGCGCCGTCGAGCTCTGCGGGATCCAGATTCACGAGCTGAGGGGACAGCTGCTGTCGCGTGTGGCGTCCGCAGCGCGCCGGCTCACATCCATCGCCGCGCTGGCGGACGTCGTGGACTCGCGCACGCCGCTCGAGCAGGAGCGCGAGACAATCGAAGCGGATGGTGCCGCGCGGTGGATTCAGGAGCAGATCGTGCCGCTCGAGGATGGCGTGACCGTCACGGTTCGCGACGTGACGGCCCGCGTCCAGGCGGAAGCGCAGGTGCGTCGTGCTCGCGAGATCGCCGAGACCGCGAACCGGGCGAAGACGGATTTCGTGGCGAAGATGAGTCACGAGCTCCGCACGCCGCTCAATTCGGTGATCGGGTTCGCGAACATCCTCAAGCGCAACAAGCGCAACGCGCTCGATGAGGCCGATCTCGCCTACGTCGGGCGCATCTCGCATGCGGGGACCCATCTGCTCGCGTTGATCAACGACGTGCTCGACATCGCGAAAGTAGAGGCCGGACACACGACGCTCGAGCTGTCCCTCGTGAATGTCGTGGGCCTGGCGCAATCGGTGGTGACGCAGCTCGAAGCGACCGCGCATACCGCCGGCCTCACGCTGTCGATGTCCGCCACGCATGACGCCCTGACGCTGGACGCCGATCCCGGGAAGCTGCGCCAGGTGCTGTACAACATCATCGGCAACGCGATCAAGTTCACCCCCGCGGGCGACGTGCGAGTGCACGTGGTGGGGGAATCGCGCCCGGATGGGCTCGCGCCCGTGCCGCGCCGCATCGAGGTGACGGACACGGGCATCGGCATTCCTGCCGACCGTCTCACTGCGGTCTTCGACGCGTTCGAGCAGGCGGAGTCCTCCACGTCGCGACGCTATGGTGGAACGGGGCTCGGGCTCTCGATCTCGCGAGCCCTGTGCGAGGCGATGGGGTTCAGCCTCAGCGCGTCGAGTGAGCTGGGCGTGGGAACGACGTTCGTGGTCGAGGTGTAGTCTCGCCGCTCAGGACGCGCGCCGCGCCGCGTTCTTCTGCTCGGTGAGCCACGCCACTGCCGCCTCCACTGACTCGGCCACCTCGAGCTTTCGTCCGGTCAGCAGCACGATCGTGCGCAACACACCGCGCTGAACCGCCGTGAGTCCCACGACGGCGCCCGCGACCACGAAGGGCTTGTTCTGCGCCGTCAACTCCTGCAACGCCTTCCGAATGCGGGGCGTCATCAAGGAGCTGCTCACGTCGGTCAACGTATAGACGCTCTTCGGCGGCTCCGCCGCGATCACCTGCCGCGCTTCCTCGATGCCGGCGAGCGCCTCGGTCTCGTCCGTGACGTTGGTGAAGTCGAGGTAGCAGATCCTCATCGTCGCAAACATCCGGAAGCGCGTTCGCTTATCCGTGCGCTCGGCACTCATACGTTGAAGCGAAAGAGCAACACGTCGCCATCCTTCACGACGTACTCCTTTCCTTCCTGGCGCATCAGTCCCTTGTCCTTCACGCCTTTCCATCCGCCGTTGCCGATGAACTCGTCGTAGCCGGCGGTCTCCGCCTTGATGAACCCGCGCTCGAAGTCCGTGTGGATCACACCAGCGGCCTGCGGAGCCGTGTCGCCACGGTGAATCGTCCACGCGCGCACTTCCTGCTCGCCCGCCGTGAAATAGGTCTGCAGGCCGAGGAGGTGATAGCCGGCCTTGATGAGCCGGTCGAGCCCAGCGCTCTCCAGTCCGAGCGACGCGAGGAAATCCTGGCGATCCTCGGGAGGCAGCTCCGCGAGCTCACTCTCGATCTTCGCCGAGAAGGGCACCACCTCCGCCTCCTCGCCGCTCGCGGCAATCGCCTTGCGCAGCGCCTGCAAGTGCGGGCCTTCCTCGCCCGATAGCTCGGCGTCCGTGACATTCGCGGCGTAGAGAATCGGCTTCGCGGTGAGCAGTGACAGCGGCTTCAGCACCGCCTTCTGGTCCGCGTCGAGCTTGGCCTCCCACAGGCCACGCCCCTCCTTGAGGAAGTCGTGTGCCTTGTCGAGCGTCGGCAGCTCGGCAAGCGCTTCCTTGTCGCCGGTCTTGGCGGACCGCTTCACGCGATCGAGTCGCTTCTCGACCGTCGAGAGGTCCGCGAGCGCGAGTTCGAACTCGATGACTTCTCGATCGCGGACCGGATCGACGGAGCCCATGACGTGCAGGATGTCATCGTCGTCGAAGCAGCGGACCACGTGCACGATGGCGTCGGTTTCGCGAATGGTGGCAAGGAACTGGTTGCCGAGTCCTTCCCCCTTGCTCGCGCCAGCCACGAGGCCGGCGATGTCCACGAACTCCACAGCGGCGGGCACAGTGCGCTGTGGC